>JBOFJV010000203.1:0-6245 GCA_051657005.1 Legionella sp.
CTCACTTTTACTATGGAAAATCCAGGTAAATTTAGGATAAGATTGTACTTCGGCACTTTAATCTCCTTTTGTTCGCTAAATCAATGAATTAGTCTAGACTAATTTGATTAAAGTGCCACCTTAATTGGTGTAGAGCCAATTAAGTTAAATTTCTACCCGCAAATCGCATTTACTGACGTCATGAGTAAAGTGCAACAAACAATTAACCAGCTTCCTAAGGAGGCGCAACAACCAGTTATTTTGAAAACTTCTGATGCCTCGACAGTCTTGATGTACATCAGCTTAGACAGTACGGATATGACCACACAACAAATCACCGACTACGCTACTCTGGTGGTTCAACCTCAATTGCAAACAGTAGATGGGGTAGCTAAAGACGACATATTAGGTGGTGCAACCTACTCCATGCGTATTTTTCTAAATCCGATTAAAATGGCAGCCTTAGGTGTCTCCCCTTCAGATGTATCTGCCGTACTTGCTAAAAACAACTTTTTGACTGCAGCTGGAAATACAAAGAGTGAATACGTTGCGCTCAGTATTACTGCCAAAACCGACCTCAATGATCCAGATCAATTCAGTAAGTTGATTGTTAAAAGCGATAAGGGATCGATTGTTCGCTTACGTGATATCAGCAGAGTAGAATTAGGCTCACAAAGTTATGACACGTCAGTGACATTTAATGGTAAAAAAGCCGTATTCCTATCCATTACCCCAACCCCAACAGCCAATCCATTAACAGTTATCAGTGATGTAAGACAACTGCTGCCTGCGATCATCAAGGAATTTCCACCATCGTTAACAGGAACTATCGTTTATGATGCTACCGCGTTTATTAGAGCCTCACTCGATGAAGTAACGCACCCCATCATTGAGGCAGGCTTAATTGTAATCGTGGTTATCTTTTTATACTTAGGCTCCATCAGCTCTGTTTTTATTCCGATAGTGACTATTCCATTATCGTTAGTCGGGGTAGCCACCCTAATGCTCGTACTCGGCTACAGTATCAACCTGCTTACCTTACTTGCTTTTGTTTTAGCAATTGGCTTGGTAGTCGATGATGCCATTGTTGTCGTTGAAAACGTACATCGTCACATCGAAGAAGGGAAAACACCTTTTGCTGCAGCAATTATTGGCGCTCGTGAAATTGCAACTCCGGTGATTGCGATGACGATTACACTCGCTGCAGTTTATGCACCTATTGGCTTTATGGGCGGACTGACTGGCGCCCTATTCAAAGAATTTGCGTTCACTTTGGCAAGTGCTGTAATTATTTCTGGGGTGATTGCTCTGACTTTGTCGCCCATGATGTGCTCTAAAGTACTATCCAAGGAGAATACAAGTGGTAAATTTGTTCATTTCCTGGATACGTTTTTCAATAAGCTGAAAACGAAATACCAAAAAGCATTGCATAGTTTATTGAATACACGAGCCATCATGTTGTTTTTTCAGCAGTGGTAATCCTTATGCTGCCTTATCTTTATACGCATACAGCCGCAGAAACAGCGCCCGATGAAGATCAGGGATTCTTCTTTGTGATGGCAATGATTCCTCAATATGCAACATTGAATTATATTGAAGCATTTACCAAACCCTTTGATGAAATTTATAAAAGTTTTCCAGAAACAGAAAATTATTTCACCGTAAACAGCAATCAACCGATTTCGGGTATGGTATTAAAACCATGGAATCAACGCAGCAAAAACCAATTTGCACTGAAACAACCACTGCAAGATAAATTATCACAAGTCTCTGGATTAAACGCTTTTGCAATTGTCCCGCCTCCTTTGCCAGGAGGCGGTGGTGGTACGCCTGTTCAATTTGTTATTAAAACAACGAATGACTTCCAAAGTTTGTTAGATGTTTCCAACAAGCTGGCAGATAAAGCACGAAATAGTGGTCTCTTTATTTATGTCGATAATTCCCTCAAATTCAACCAACCGCAAATTGAGCTGGATATTAATCGCTCCAAGGCATCGGAAATGGTACTGGACATGCAAGAAGTGGTAAGCAGTTTGACCAGTGCACTATCTGGTAACTACACTAACTACTTCAACCTGGAAGGCCGTAGTTATCAGGTCATCACCCAATTAAAACGTTCTTCCCGTTTGACACCCGAACAATTAGGCCAAATTTATGTAAAAACCGGCAATGGAATCATGGTTCCTCTATCAACTGTTGTTACTGCTAAAGAAAAAACCGTACCTAATGCAGCATCACATTTCCAACAAATGAACTCGGCAACCATCCAGGCAGTCATGATGCCTGGAAAAACCCTAGGTGAAGGATTGCGTTTTTTACAAAATGAAGCAGATAACATTCTTCCTAAATGGTTTTCTTATGATTACGGTGGTGAATCAAGACAGTTTATCCAGGAAGGAAATGCCTTAATTTTCGCCTTCGTCTTTGCCATCATCATTATCTTTTTAGTCCTTTCTGCCCAATATGAAAGTTTCAGCGATCCGTTAATTGTTTTAATTAGCGTCCCCATGTCCATCTGTGGTGCCCTAATTCCTTTAAATTTAGGTCTGGCAAGTATTAACATTTACACCCAAGTTGTCTTGATTACTCTCATTGGCTTAATCTCCAAGCATGGGATTTTAATCGTTGACTTTGCAAACCATTTACAACGCGAAAAAAATCTTGATAGACGTGCTGCGGTTGAAGAAGCGGCAGGAATTCGATTAAGACCTATTCTTATGACAACTGCAGCAATGGTATTTGACGTATTACCCTTATTAATTGCTAGTGGCGCTGTGGCTGTAAGCCGTTTTGATATTGGTCTGGTTATTGCTACCGGTTTATTAATTGGAACATGTTTTACTTTATTTGTCGTTCCTACTTTATATACCTATATTGCTGAAGATCATCGGTCAAAAAAAGAAGAACCTCAGTTTGATGAGGCCAGGATTCCTGATGTGCATAAACCCAATGCAGACACCTCGTCACCTCATTAAATTTTATTCTTCCGTCCCTACCCTGGCTCTGTAACCAGTGTTCCGCTTCGCTCAGCCAGGCCGCAATCCCCTCTTTGATTCGTGTGATTAACTGTGTATTTACAGTCTCAACTTATTATGGAATTTGTGATAATATGCGCGCTT
The DNA here is from genome assembly GCA_051657005.1 of Legionella sp. Lineage (GTDB taxonomy): Bacteria > Pseudomonadota > Gammaproteobacteria > Legionellales > Legionellaceae > Legionella. The sequence goes on from JBOFJV010000203.1 coordinate 3,099, forward strand.
TTATCAGTACAGGTTAAATCATGGATAAATTCTATTCCCCTGAAGCAATCGAAAGTGCACGCTATAAAAATTGGGAAAATCACCATTATTTCCAACCCCAAGGTGACGGTAAAAGATTTTGCATTATGCTTCCCCCACCTAATGTTACTGGCAGTTTACATATGGGACATGGTTTTCAGCATACAATTATGGATGCGTTGACCCGTTATCATCGAATGTTAGGTGATAGGACTCTATGGCAACCTGGAACTGACCATGCAGGGATTTCAACGCAACTGGTGGTGGAGCGTCAACTGGAAGCCTCTGGCATTTCCAGGAAAGAACTTACCCGCGAACAATTTCTAGAGCGTGTCTGGCAATGGAAAAATGAATCAGGGAATACCATAACCCAACAAATGAGACGCTTGGGTACATCCGTTGACTGGACTCGAGAGCGCTTTACTATGGATGAAGGACTCTCTGCAGCCGTACAAAAAGTATTCGTACAACTGTACGATGAAGGACTGATTTATCGAGGTACGCGCCTGGTTAATTGGGATCCTAAATTAGGCACTGCAGTATCGGATCTGGAAGTACTTTCTGAAGAAGAAGATGGTTTTCTTTGGCATATCCGTTATCCTGTGGTGAACTCTACCGAATCATTAATTGTTGCTACTACCCGACCTGAAACCCTACTCGGTGATACCGCAGTAGCAGTACATCCCGAAGATCCACGCTTCAAACATCTTATTGGACAACAAGTTCATCTAACTCTTTGTGAGCGAACCATCCCAATTATTGCTGATGAATACGTTGATAAAGAATTTGGTACTGGCTGCGTTAAAATTACGCCCGCCCATGACTTTAATGATCATGAAGTTGGAAAGCGGCATCAACTTCCTTTAATTAACATTCTTACTAAAAAGGCATCCATTAATAAAAATGCGCCTCTGAAATATCAAGGTATGGATCGATTTGTCGCAAGAGAACAAATTGTTAAAGATTTAGACTCAGAAGGTCTGCTTGTTAAAACCGAGCCGCATCAATTTAAAGTCCCACGTGGCGAAAAATCGCATGTGATTATCGAACCACTATTAACCGATCAATGGTACGTTAAAACACAACCTTTGGCAGAACCAGCTATTGCCGCTGTAAAAAATGGTGAAATCCGTTTTATTCCTGAAACGTGGACTAAAACCTATTATCAATGGATGGACAATATCGAAGATTGGTGTATCAGTCGTCAATTATGGTGGGGACATCGAATCCCTGCCTGGTATGATAATAATGGCAATGTCTATGTAGGCTATAGCGAAAATGATGTTCGATTTAAATATAAAATTAAAGAGGCTACGGTACTAAAACAAGATGAGGATGTTCTTGATACCTGGTTTTCCTCTGCACTTTGGCCTTTCTCAACTCTAGGATGGCCTGAGCGCACACCAGAACTCGAACAATTCTACCCAACTTCGGTACTCGTAACTGGCTTTGATATTATCTTTTTCTGGGTCGCCCGCATGATCATGATGGGTTTAAAATTCACAGGAAAAATTCCATTTAAAGAAGTGTTTATCACAGGCTTAATCAGAGACAGTGAAGGCCATAAAATGTCAAAATCGAAAGGCAACGTGCTCGATCCTCTCGATATCGTTGATGGCATTGATCTGGACTCTTTAATTGCGAAACGAACTTCTAATTTGATGCTGCAATCGGTGCGCGACAAAATTGTGAAAGCCACCCGCAAAGAATTTCCAGACGGAATTCGCGCTTATGGAACAGACGCACTCCGCTTTACTTATTGTTCTCTTGCATCAACTGGTCGTAATGTGCGTTTTGACATAGGCCGTGTCGATGGTTATCGAAACTTTTGTAATAAGCTTTGGAATGCTGCACGTTACGTATTACTCAATACAGACGAAGAGCAAATTGATTTTGGCGATGGGGCTTTTCAATATACCCCAGCAGATCAATGGATCTTATCACGCTTACAGCGCACCATAAGTAAAGTACATCATTATTTTGAAACCTACCGATTCGATTTGTTATCAAGTACCCTTTATGAGTTTGTATGGTATGAGTATTGTGATTGGTATCTGGAATTATCTAAGCCTGTACTTCAAGACGAACATGCATTGAGTGCATTGAAAAGAGGAACTCGCAGAACCTTGATTCATGTTTTGGATCAAATCCTGAAAATGCTTCATCCTTTAATGCCTTTTATTACGGAAGAAATTTGGCAGCGTACTACAAAATTAACCAGCGAGAATGGCTCCAGCATTATGACCAGTGCCTACCCTCAAGTGGATCAAGAATTCATTGATGATGCCATTGAAGCAGAATTGGAATGGTTAAAATCATCAATTCAAGCAATACGGACAATACGTAGTGAAATGTCCATTTCTCCAGCTAAACTCATTCCACTTAATATTCGCAACATTACACCAATCCTCAAAGAACGCGTGGAAAAGTACCTACATACGTTAAAAGTATTGAGTAAATTAAGTCATATTCATTTTCTATCAACAGATGAGAAAGTGCCTGTTTCTGCAACTGCTGTATTGGGAGAAATCGAGTTACTTATTCCTATGGCTGACTTAATTGATAAAGAAGCTGAATTAGCACGATTGGCTAAAGAGTTATCCAAATTGGATAAAGACATTAATCTCGCCGAGGGTAAATTAAATAATCCTAAATTTACGGATAAAGCCCCTGCAGAAATCATTGCTAAAGAACAGGAAAAATTGACTCAAGCATTGCAAGCTAAAGAAAAACTAGTGCAACATAAAGTGAGAATTGAGTCGCTTTAAGTGTGTATCGTAGCCAGGATACTGGCCATTCTCTTCACTTCTAGGTCCCGCGGCTTGTCCGCTGGATCCCAAATGATATTTCATAGATTACCGGAAACTGAGCCAATTCATGACTGGAATGGGATATCTGCTCCGAAGTGATCCTTGCATGCAAATAGGGTTAATTGTCAATACACCATAATCTAACTAATTGAAAATAAAAACGAATTAGATCATTTTGATAGGGTAATCCCCCCATTTTTAACCGAAGCTAAAAGTAGAGGATTAGGCAACTAGTGCCAATTTCTGCCTTGGAGGAATTCCTCCCATAGCAGTATTTGGACGTTCATTGTTGTACGTCCATAACCATTGTGTCGCATGT
>JBOFJV010000204.1:0-12947 GCA_051657005.1 Legionella sp.
GATTTGGTTCGGAAACCCCGGGTTCCGCTGCGCTGCACCCAGGCTACGACTATACGATCTACGAGTTGATTGCTCTTTGAGATTGGGGTGCTCCTAACGGATTTTGAATCAGAGCGCGTTGCAATAATTGCTCATAGATTGGTGCATTTTGCATCAGCTGCAATACAATCGCTGCAGTAATGCAGGCCATCATTACTGGGAAAATTAAATCATAATTGTGAGTCATTTCCACCACCAAAACCGCTCCAGTAATAGGAGAACGGGTCGCTGCAGCAAAAAGTGCAGCCATGCCTGCAACAGCGAACATACCAGGCTGCGTTAAAAAATCAATATGGAGTACTTCAAGTACACGAAACATTGCCAAGCCAAGCAATGTTCCTAAAGAGAGAATCGGTGCGAAAATTCCCCCTGGAACCGCAGTACCATAACACGCCATTGTCCCTATAAATCGCACCGCTAAAAGAAAGCATAACCACCAAAATCCTGGCGATAAAGTAAGTGCTTGGTGAATGATATCCATGCCACCGCCTACGGATTGAGGATAATGAAAGGCTAAAAAACCAATGACAAATCCCACAGTCAAAACATAACAGGATTTTTGTCTTGGCTCTAATCGATCGAGCAGTTGAAGCGTTCCCATAAGTGAGAGATTAAATAAAAATCCAGCAAAGCCAACCACGATACCAAACAAGGCAAATAACCATAGCGCACGAAGATGAGGAAACTGAAATTCAGCCATAGCAATAGTGGGTTGCGGTCCAATAATCAAATCCATAATTGTGGTCGCAATGAGACAGCAAATCACTACCATGCTGAAACTGGTAAATGAATAGTTAAACTGGTTGCGCATCTCCTCCATGACAAAGATGACCCCTGCTAATGGCGCATTGAACGCAACGGCTAAACCAGCACCCGCCCCTGAAGCAATTAAGCTGTCCTTTCTGCGCCGATTAAGATTAAAGATACTGCCCAACATTTCCCCTAAATTCCCACCAATATGAATTGTTGGTCCTTCACGGCCTAAAATCATTTTTGCTGATAATGACAAAATGCCGAAAAATAACTTTACGGGTAATAAGCACCGCCAAAATATAGGCCGTACATGCAACAAAGCCCCTTCTATTTCTGGAACGCCGCTTCCAGATGATTCAGGAGCATATTGTTTCACTGCAAAATAGGCAGAATAAACCATCACCATGGAAACCAAACCAGAGAAAATTCCAGCAGGCCATCCATGAGTATCAAGAAAAAGAAAAAAATCTGTCAGCAAAGCACCCAATACATCGATTGACAATCGAAAGGTTGAGCCAACAAGGCCAACAATAACACCCAATACAACAGATACAATATAAAGTACCAATATTTTATTGCGCATCGGCTTCAATCATTCCCATTAAGTTGATGATAATTTTTAGCCCAGCTTGATTGACTAAAGATAAAATGGTTTCAGGATGAAATTGCACTGCATGGATCGGCAAGTGTTGATGCGACACCGCCATCACAATACCATCATCGCTCATTGCCGTCACCATCAACTCCTGTGGCATCGCGTTTGCCCGCGCATACAGTGAATGATATCTTCCGGCTTGAAAAGACTCACCCAACCCCGCAAACAATCCAGTGGGACTTATGATTTGAATCATTGATGGTTTGCCATGAATTGGATAATCCAGAACATCTAAAACACCACCAAAATGCTCCACAACTCCTTGCAACCCCAAGCACACGCCAAATAAAGGAATGCCTCGGGATACCACTGCAGTTATTGTTTCCGATACCTTGAAATCACTGGGTTTACCAGGTCCTGGTGAGAGTACAACAAGATCGTAATCCTGCTCTTTTAAATAAGATAACGCTTTATCAAAACGAATCGTGCTCACCTCTGCTCCCGTTTGACGGAAATAATTCGCCAGGGTATGAACAAAGGAATCTTGATGATCAATGAGCAAAACGCGTTTCCCTTTCCCAGTTAAAGAGAGATGCTTGCTCTTCTCTTGCGGTATTGTTGTTTCATGTTTTTGCAGCATATCTAAAAAAGCAGATGCTTTGAGACGTGTTTCCTGTTCTTCCAATTCTGGTACTGAATCATAAAGTAAAGTCGCGCCAACTCGAACTTCGGCAATACCCTGTTCAATTCGAACTGTTCTTAAAATAAGCCCGGTATTTAAATTACCATTAAAACCAAACCAACCTACCGCACCGGCATACCATTTACGGGGTGATTTTTCATGTTCTTCAATAAAATTAAGCGCCCAAATTTTAGGTGCACCAGTAACAGTCACCACCCACATATGGGTTAAAAACGCATCTACGGCATCAAAGCCCTCTCTTAAAATTCCCTCAACATGATCCACAGTATGAATCACTCGAGAATACATTTCGATTTGCCGTCGACCGATGACGTTCACTGAACCAGCTTCACAAATACGTGACTTATCATTTCTATCAACATCAGTGCACATCGTTAATTCAGATTCTTCTTTTTTTGAGTCCAACAAAACCTGGATGTTTTGAGCATCTTCGATGGCATCCGATCCGCGTTTAATGGTTCCAGAAATTGGGCAAGTTTCCACTCTTTTTCCATGCACACGTACGTACATTTCGGGAGAAGCACCCACCAAATACTCTCCCTCTCCTAAATTAATAAAAAAACCGTAAGGCGAAGGATTCAAGCGACGCATTTGTTTGAATAAAGCCGAAGGTTGTTCTGTATAATGAGTATAAAATGTCTGGCTGGGAACTACTTCAAACAAATCACCACATGCAAAACGTTTTTTTGCTAATTCAACAACGTGAGCGTATTCGCCAGGAAGATGATCACAGGCCTGCAGGGGTTTATTTACTGGCTGATATGATTCTGAAACCCCTTCACGAGCAAAAGTGTGTGTCGATTGGCCTTGAAAATAAAAATCATAGCGACGGAGAAATGCTTCTTCTTTACGATGATTCACCACATAAATTTCATCCGGCAAATAAAGAACCATATCGCGTTGTGTTTGATCTCGCTGTTTGCTTTTGGCTAAATGTTCAAATTGAAAAATCAAATCAAAACCAAAGGAACCATAAAGTCCTAAATAATGCTCATTTTCTAACTTGAAAAATGCAATGAGCAAACGAATAACGCTAAATACTGAAGGTTGCCGACTGCGCTCCTCCTCACTAAATACGTGTTCGGAAGGCTTTATTTTAATTTGCACGCTGAAGTCACTTTGTTCTATAACATCTATAGAGTTTTCTTTCTCTATTAATGGAGTTATAAAAGTCAGCATGATTTTCCCGCGTGCATTTAATGCATCAATTTGAATCAAATTCTGCTTGCACACAAGAGCTAAAGGAGGATTATAAAATCCAATATCCCAACAGGTATAACGTCCAGGATACTCAAAACTCGAGGCAAATAAAGCACCTCGTTGTGTATCCAAATGGCTAAGAAGATTTTCGATTCCTTGTTGGTACTCTAAAGTAAGTTGAGTGCACTCAACGCGAACTACCCCTTGGGTCTCAAAGTGCTGCAGCATGAATAATAAAATCCGTTGAATAATTATAATGTATTCATCATTCTACCGTAAAAATACTCTTCTGCAAGAAGCTTTCAAAGTTTTGTAGCCTGGGTGAAGCGCAGCGAAACCCTGGATTCGAGCCAAACCAATAAACCCGGGTTCCGCTGCGCCTCACCCAGGCTACTGTCAGGTATCAAGTTTTAGTTCAGGCTTATAATTATTTACAATTTGTGCTAAGGAACAATTCTTTTCAATTGCCTCTTTAACCCACATACCCACCTGATGATGTGCGTCTCTGAAAGGAACTCCTTGCAACACTAAGAGCTCCAAGACAGACGTCGCATTCAGAAAACCTGTATTTGCCGCCTCATGCATTACTTGGGTATTAAACTGCACGCTATGCAAAAAGGGAGTGATGATCTGCAAACAAGCGGTTACCGTATTGACTGTGTCGAACAAGCACTCTTTATCCTCCTGCATGTCTTTATTGTATGCAAGCGGTAATCCTTTCATTACCGTCAAAATCCCCATTAGATGACCAAAAACACGTCCACTTTTTCCTCGAATCAACTCTAAAACATCCGGGTTTTTCTTATTGGGCATTAAAGAGGAACCGGTTGCAAAAGCATCATCCAGAGTAATAAAACCAAACTCTTGAGTCGCCCAAAGAATCAAATCTTCAGCCAAACGCGATAAATGCATCATGATAATGGAACTGACCGAGCACAGCTCAATAATAAAATCTCGATCACTCACTGCATCAAGCGTATTTTCAATCACTCCGTTAAAACCCAACGTATTTGCAACCCATTCACTATCAAGTGGCAAAGCACTTCCCGCCAAAGCACCTGCACCCAAAGGAGAATAATTCATCCGTTGATACCAATCGTTTAAACGACCTGAATCACGTTGGAACATTGCTTTATAGGCTGCAAAAAAACGCCCTAATTCGATGGGTTGCGCCTGTTGTAAATGCGTATAACCCGGCATTTTATGCTCAGCGTAACGTGTTGCCAACTCACCTAAAACCTCGTCCAGGTGATGTAATAAAGTGTGCAGCTGCATCCCTGCATCCCGTGAATACAATCTTAAATCCAGAGCAACCTGATCGTTTCGGCTTCGTCCCGTATGCAGTTTTTTACCTACATCACCAATTTGCGCAATCAGTAATTGCTCCACAAACATATGGACGTCTTCGCACGAATCATCAAAATCATGCACCCCTTTTTTTAGTTCCGCATTGATCTGAGTCAATGCAGCACAAATTTGTTCCGCCTCACCATCCGAAATAAGCTTTTGGCGGGCTAACATTTGAGCGTGTGTCTGACTACCCAAAATATCGTACGCATAAAGGACCAGATCAAATGCTAATGAAGCATTAAAATGCATCACTTGAGAATCAAGCTCTTTCACAAATCGCCCTCCCCAGGTTTTTTGGCTCATCATTTTTCTCCTTTATGGACCATGCCATACACTTTTGCGGACAAAGAAAATAAATTAATAAAGCCTTCCGCATCCTGTTGGTTATAGACATTATCTTCCTCAAAAGTAGCTAAAGCTGGATCATGCAAACTGAACGGTGAATGCATCCCAAATGGAATCATATTGCCTTTGAACAACTGTAAATTTACAGTTCCTGTCACATGTTCTTGAATCACATCAATCAATGCATCCAATGCTTTTTTAGTATGAGAAAACCATCGTCCCTCATAAACGAGGTTCGCATACGTTTGTTGTAACGACTGTTTTAAATGCAACGTTGATCTGTCCAGACACAAACTTTCTAACATTTGATGCGCTTTATAAAGCACTGCCGCAGCGGGGGCTTCATATATACCTCTGATTTTCATCCCGACTAAACGATTTTCTACAAGATCAGCAACACCAATTCCATGAAGACCCGCAATTTGGTTCAGTGCTTTTAGTAATTCTACAGGACTCATTTTTTTTGCATTCAAAGCAACTGGTACACCCTGTTCAAAATCAATGCTTACTAATTCAGGATCATCGGGTGTTTGTTCCAAAGAGTTTGTCATCAACAACAGATCGTCGGGTTTAGGTTGCGCTGGATCTTCTAAAACACCGCCTTCATGAGAAATATACCAAAGATTATGATCTCGAGAGTAAGGTGATTTCGGCGTTACAGGGACTTCAATACCATGCAATGTCGCATATTCGATTGCCTCTTGTCGCGATTTAATGTTCCAAGATCGCCAAGGAGCGATAATTTTCAGTTCAGGAGCCAAAGCTTTTACCGTGTATTCAAATCGAACCTGATCATTTCCCTTTCCAGTTGCACCATGCGCAATCGCTTCAGCTTTTTCTTGTAATGCGATTTCAACTATTTTGCTTGCGATCAAAGGTCGTGAAATCGTACCTAAAACGTATTGATTTTCATATAGAGCACCTGATTTCACCAACGGCCACAAATACTCGGTAACAAACTCCTCCTGGACATTGATCACATACGCTTTTGAAGCACCGCTGTTGAGTGCTTTTTCTTTAATCGCAGCCAAATCTTCGTTTTGGCCTAAATCAAAAATCATCGCTATGACTTCTGCTTGTTGGTAATGTTCTTTAAGCCATGGAATCATTACTGAAGTGTCAAGGCCGCCAGAATATGCAAGAACTATTTTTTTGATGGATGACGTCATTTATTTACTCCTGGTAGTATTGTTTTAAATGCAAAATGGGTTGCTCTAATTGTTTCGGTAGGACATCTGCAACCAAATGCCCGCCTTTAAGGATGACCAAGCGATCTGCCATTTTGCTAAGAAAATCAAGATCATGAGAGGCGATTACCATCGTAACACCTAAAGAGTTGACTGAATTTAACAAACTAATCACTTCATCGATAGTCGCTAAATCCAAACCTGATGTAGGCTCATCACACAATAACAAATTAGGTCGCATCATTAAACTTCGGGCCAGTGCTACACGTTGTTTTTGCCCCCCTGATAATTGGTGCGGATACGAGGTCGCTTTATCATTGATTCCTAAACTCGTTAACAACGCATGAGCCTGTTCCTCATGATTTTGCAGTTTATTTTGCAGTCGTGTGGCATACACTAAATTGTGCATGACCGTCATATGAGGAAACAGTTGAAAATCCTGAAACATAAAACCACTTGTTCCGGCAACATCAATGGTACCTGAATCCAACATTTCTAATTGTTGTATGCACCGCAATAACGTAGATTTGCCACTTCCTGACGGCCCTGCAAGTCCAAGAACAGATTGAGTTTTTAATTGCAGGGTAATGTTATTGAGTACAGGCAAAGAACCAAAGTATTTACACGCATTATTAATTGCTAGCATAGAGACCCCTTTGTTCTATTTTCTTGCCAATCAATTCGATCAGAAGTACCAAACTGTAGTAATACAACCCAGCAATACAAAGAGGAATAAAATAGGTAAATTGTTCCGCAGCAACAGATTGCGCTCTTCGCATCAAATCCATTCCACCGATTGTTGCAATTAATGCAGTTTCTTTCAGCAGCGCAATTGTTTCATTAATAAAAGCCGGAAAAATATTTTTAACAACTTGCGGTAAAATAATGTCTTTCCATAAATAAAAACCAGGAATGTGTAAGGTTTTTGCTGCCTCAAATTGCCCCTTAGGCAAATGGTCTATTCCTGATCTTAGAATTTCGGCGATGTATGCCGAACTGTTCAAACCAAAAGTAAACAGACCCGCCGTGAGTATATTCGCCTTTATTCCGATTAATGCTGGAATGGCAAAATAAATGAAACTCAGTTGTAAAATGACCGGCGTTCCTCTCATGACTGAAATAAATCCATTAATGAGTGGCTTCGCAATTCCTTGATGTCGCAACAATGCGAGTAATGTTCCTAATAAAGTACCAATTAATAAACCACCAAACAACAGCACCAGCGTGACTAAAGAACCTTCACCAATGTAGAGGATGTTTTGTTTTAACTCTTCCATTGCGTGCCCTCCAACCATTTTTTCTTGAGTTTATCGAGTTCACCATTTTGCTTCAGCTCGTGTAATATCTGATTGATTTGCTGCGTCAATGCAGCATGTTTTTTTAGTGCTAAACCATATCCATCTTCAGATTGAGCAATGATTGCAAAAGATAATCCCGGATTTTTTTGACTGAATACGGCACCTTGCATCCCATCTAAAAGCACCAAATCAGCATGTCCTGCTTTTAAAGCAGCGATGGTTTGGTTGTTATTATCCATGACCATGATGTCGGCGTTAAGCACGTTCTTTTTCAGCCAAATCTCCATAGTACTGCCTAATTGGACCGCAATTTTTTTATTGGATAATTCCTTTACATCCTGAATTGGATTTTTCTCTGGAAAAACAACCGCCATGCTTTCAAAATAATAAGGTTGGGTAAAATCAAAATTCTTTTGGCGTTCTTTTGTAATCGTAATCGTAGAAATGGCCGCATCAACTTGTCCAGAACTTAAAGCAGGTAAAATACTGCTGAATTGCATGGTGTCAAAATAAGCTTCTTTACCGAGTTTGTGCGCAATCAACCGCGCAAGATCAATATCATAGCCTTTAATTTCACCGTGATCATTATATTCAAATGGTGGATATTCTGCTGCAACGGCAAAATGAATCACCTTCCCCTTGTCATCCGATATATTGGCATGGCAAAAGGAGATGAGTACTGAAACCCCTACTAAAAAAATAAAAAATAATCGTTTCATTTGAATTTATATCCAGTTTTTATCCGTTTTTTAAATGTAACCACCTGGACTTGTTTTGTCAAGAGATAATGAATATAATTTCTAAAAAATGATTTTGTATTCACAAGCTCTTTTAATGGAGAATGAAATGAGCCAAGACGCAGCGCTCGATGGGCATATACTAAACATTGTACAAACTGAGACAATTGCAGAACAAATTGATTTGCAAAATCAGCTGAAGAAACGCGGCTATAACATCCCTCAAGCCACCCTCTCACGGCGATTAAAAAAATTAAAAATTGTCAAACTAGGCGGAGCATACCAGGTTGTTGATTTTACCCTTCCTAATTTGCCTATAGTGCTCAATATGCAAGTATCTGATTATGACCTTATCGTACTTCACACCCACCCAGGAAACGCTAACGGCCTTGCTTTTTTTATTGACAGAAAATATGTATCTTATTCTTCCCAAAGCACCCAGGACTCAGGTATATTGGGTACGATTGCTGGGGATGATACGGTGTTAGTTATTGTAAAAAATAAAGAACAATTAAAAAATGTGATTCAACAATTACACGATGAGTTTCCTTATCTGAGACATATCGCGTAATCTGTTCATCGTAATGCCACGAAGCGACAACTAGTTTTTAAAAACATTTACTCTGCGGGGTATTATTTTATGACCATTTCGGTACAAGATTTAGAAAAGATAGCGCAATTAGCCTATCTTGATACAGACATAGCACACTCACCTAAGTTAATTGAAGACATAAACGCCATAATCAACTTTGTCGATCAATTACGTTCCAAAGAGACTCATGACATAAAGCCTATTTTTCATCCACTCGCGTTAAATCAACGTTTAAGACCAGATGCAGTGACTGAAGAGAACTGTTTGGATGAATTAAAAGCGCGTGCACCACAATTTGACAGTGATCTTTATTTAGTCCCCCAAGTTATAGACCAGGGTAAGTAATTATGGAAAATCTATCGCTAAAACAATTAGCTCAAGCCTTACGTGAAGGCCAGTTTTCTAGTGTTGAATTAACCCAACATTATTTTAAACAAATTAATCAACACAAAGATCTTAATGCATTTATCAATTTAGATGAGGAATACGCGTTACTTGAAGCTCAAAAAGCCGATCGCGAGTTAAAAAAAGGACAAGGTAAAGCCATCACAGGGATTCCTATGGCATTGAAAGATTTATTTTGCACGCAAAGAATGCCAACAACCTGTGCTTCAAAAATGCTTGCTCAATTTCAAGCACCTTATGAAGCGACACTCGTCACCAAATTACTGGAGCAAGGGACCGTTCTTCTTGGCAAAACCAATATGGATGAATTTGCAATGGGTTCATCCAATGAAAACAGCTATTTTGGCTCAGTAAAAAATCCATGGGATAAAGAGCGTGTCCCCGGTGGATCATCAGGAGGCTCAGCAGCTGCGGTAGCAGCAGGTTTAGCTCCCTTTACTTTGGGATCAGATACTGGAGGCTCAATACGCCAACCTGCGGCTTTATGCGGCATTAGTGGAATCAAACCAACTTACGGACTGGTTTCTCGTTATGGGATGATTGCCTATGCTTCCAGTCTTGATCAAGCAGGACCTTTAGCACGAAGCGCTGAAGATCTGGCCTTAGTGCTGCAAGCCATAGCAGGACACGATCCCAAAGACTCCACATCAGTAGAATCGACTATCCCTGATTATGATGCAGAAATCAATAAACCTTTAGCTCCATTAAAAATTGGTTTGCCCTCATGCTTTTTCCATCCACAAGTGGAACACGAAGTGCAACAAGCAATTCGTGATGCTGTGATAATTTTTGAAGGCATGGGCGCTGAAATTATTGAACTGGATTTGGAACTGCAACCTTTATGGGTTCCTTGTTATTATGTCGTAGCCTGTGCGGAAGCATCATCTAACTTATCCCGCTATGATGGACTTCGTTTTGGGCATCGAAGTGATCATGCAGACAATCTCACCGAGCTCATTCGTAACTCACGAAGTGAAGGCTTTGGCATTGAGGTAAAACGTCGTATCCTGACAGGAACATATGTTCTTTCGTCAGGTTATTTTGATGCTTACTATTTGCAGGCACAAAAAATTCGTCGTTTAATTCAAGAGGAATTGACGAACACACTTAAATCAGTAGACATTATTCTTGGCCCAACATCGCCAACATGTGCCTTTAAACTTGGCGAAAAAATTGCTGACCCAATCCAAAATTACCTGGCAGATGTCTTTACTGTAGCAGCAAATCTTGCTGGACTTCCTGCGTTATCAATTCCCGCAGGGTTTTCTCGAGGATTACCGATAGGTTTGCAACTTATGGGAAAACACTTTAGTGAACATCGTTTGCTGCAGATAGCGCATCATTATCAACAACAGACTCACTGGCATTTAGCCAGTCCAAACCAATAAAGGTGAACTATGGAATGGGATACAGTCATTGGCCTTGAAGTACACATTCAGCTGAAAACAAAGTCAAAACTTTTTTCCGGTGCCGCTACCGCTTTTGGTTCCGCGCCAAACTCACAAACCTGCTTTATCGATGCAGGATTTCCTGGGGTTTTACCCGTACTCAATCAGGAAGCAGTGCTGATGGCCATCCAATTTGGTTTGGCAATTCAAGCGGACATAAACGATCAATCCGTTTTCGAACGCAAAAATTACTTTTATCCTGATTTACCTAAAGGGTACCAAATCAGTCAATTTCAAAAGCCGATAGTCAGCAACGGTACATTAAGAGTTCATTTGGATGACGAACAGGAAAAAGACGTTCTGATTGTTCGAGCTCACTTAGAAGAAGATGCCGGTAAATCATTGCATGGAGTACATCCAGGATGCAGTGGTATTGATTTGAACCGGGCAGGTACTGCCCTATTGGAAATAGTTACAGCCCCGTGTTTGTTTTCCAGTCATGAAGCAGTAAGTTATCTTAAAAAACTGCATCAATTGGTTCAGTTCTTAGGGATTTGTGATGGCAACATGCAAGAGGGTAATTTTCGGTGTGATGTGAATCTTTCTCTAAAACCAAAGGGTTCAGCTGTTCTAGGTACTCGAACTGAATTGAAAAATTTGAATTCTTTTCGCTTTATTGAAAAAGCGATCGCCTATGAACAAGCACGACATCAAGATTTATTAGAAAGTGGACAATCAATCATTCAAGAGACACGGCTTTATAATCCGGATACTCATACAACTCATGCGATGCGTAGTAAAGAAAATGAGAACGATTACCGATATTTTCCTGATCCTGACTTGTTACCCATTCAAATTACTCGTTTTCTTATTGCTGAAGTTAAAAATAATTTACCCAAATTACCCGAGCAAATTGAGGCCGAATTAAAAAACACCCCGTCCTTAAATGAAGCAGACATTCATTTTATTCTTTCTTCACCTGCTTCTTATCAATTTTATCAAGAGATAAAATCGCAAACAAATGCTTCTGAGAAAATGATCATTAATTGGCTAAAAGGGCAATATGCTGCAGCACTAAACGAAGAACACTTAACCTTTGAAACGCCACGTATATCAGCACAAGTAATGGCCAGCCTTCTCGATAAATTGCATGATAATACCATTTCTCTTAATAATGCCCGTTCAATTTTTACGCTATTATGGTCTGGTGAAGAAGACGTCGAAGCAATCATTCAACGTGAAGGTTATCAGCAAGTCGACAACACAGCGCTTTGGGAAGAAATGATCATCAAATTAATTCAACAATATCCCGAACAAACTGCATACTATAGAGCAGGAAAAGAAAAGCTACTCGCCTTTTTTGTAGGACAAATAATGAAACAAACGAAAGGACAAGCAAATCCAGAACAAATTAACGGGCTTTTGAAAAAACATTTGGCAGGCAATTAAAGAAACCATAGCCTGGGTAAAACACAGCGGAACCCGGCTCCAATTTTCTCTCAACCATTGGAGCTAGCGGCATCAACTTAAGAAAAAATGGCACTCTATCGTAGCCTTGGTGCAGCGAAGCGTAACCCGTGGTTCTGAGTCACATCAATAAACCCTGGTTCGGCTTCGCTGCACCCAGGCTACAAGGATCGTTGAAGTTGATGCCACTAAGTGAACCATTACGATATGTAGCCATTCTCTGGTTGATGCAGGACCAACCGTTACAGCAAATCGTATAACTGACTGGATTCGTAAATAGATGTTTTGATAGCTTATGATGAGCTGTATCATCTTGTTTATGTGGCACAGCAAGCACGTAATATACTAAAAAAGAGTCGGTCGATAAGCCGGGTTCTGTCGAGGACAATCATTCATCTGGGACATGCGTAACCACATGCCTCAAGCGACCTACCCGAATCCCGTGCGGGCCACACGTTATGACTTTTCAGCCAAATGGATTCCTATTTGGTCTTGCTCCGAGTGGGGTTTGCCCTGCCACGACTGTTACCAATCGCGCGGTGCGCTCTTACCGCACCATTTCACCCTTACCTTATTCAGGCGGTATATTTTCTGTGGCACTTTCCGTAGGTTTACACCTCCCAGGCGTTACCTGGCACTCTGCCCTTTGGAGCCCGGACTTTCCTCCCTTTGTCAAACAAAGAGCGATTGTCTAACCAACTCTGTTATCAATAGTACCAGAGTGCCAATCCAAAGACCACCATCTTGGGAAGTCAGACCGCACCCGCAAAGCAGGTGGCTTGACGGTGGTGAGCAGCCCCAAGGGCTGCCGGCGATTAGTTCAAACTAACTTTAAAAATTACCTTTCTCATCAGCACCGCTCGTTTTATCGAGCTGCTCCTGATTTTG
>JBOFJV010000205.1:0-4433 GCA_051657005.1 Legionella sp.
ATTTTGGGCCGTTCAGTGAATTTTGAAATTTAACACAAAAAAACATGTCAAGTATTTTTTGATTTTTTTGATTTTTTTCTAAATATAGTTCGTTCACCCCTGTACGACACGCAGTGGCGTATAGGGGTGAGTAGTTACAAAATTATTTACAAAAAAAGAGGCGCCTATTTTTCCTTCATGAGAAACTTAATAATGAAGAGTGTTTTCCACCATGCACTACAAATCCTTTTTTTAGTTCCTTAAGTCTTGATCTTATCAGTGGTAAATAATTGGCTTGAAAACAGTGAACAGTCAATGTCAACTTAAGCGAAAATTGGCTACGATATCAGCATTATATTAACTGTCAGGGTTTTATTTTTTATCAAACCCTGGCCACTTGGCATTTCGCCCTATAGTCGGAATGAATTTAGCGAGTCGGTCCAGTCGCGAATGGGCCACTTTTTTATAAGCCGCATCAAATGCCGCCTCAACATCAATGTAATCAATCCACCCCGTTTGAATACTGTTTAATATGCGATAACCACCTTCCAAATTTTCTGCCAGCATTTTATCGATTATTTTGTTAAAATTTGCATCCTTAGCCACTTCATCTGCGTTAAATCCTAAATAATCGAGTAAAAGATTATTGGCAATATTTTTAAAATTAGAATATTGCGATAATTTTTCGCCATATACTTCCAAATCATCACCAAATATTCTTTTGATTTCCTGCTCTACTGTCTCATGTTTGATTAAAGAAGACATCAGTTTGCCACCACGCACAATATTCCTTTTCGTGAGCAAGTCTTCCGTCATTTGTTCAATTTTATCGCCGTAATGCTTTATTTCTACAGATTCTTTTCTCTTCGCATCCGGAGCTTGTTCTCTCATAGTCTGTAATGCGGTTTGAAATGCTTCATTAAGTAAATCAGGAATCTGTAAAAGCCCATCAAAAATACGACCATCTGCACTAATCGAAATGGGTAATAAATCCTTTGTTTCAAACGATTTGGTAACCTTATTCCAAACAGATTTTCTTTCAACCGCAAGCAAGGCGACATGCAATCCCGTCTGTTTGAGTAATGGGGTTGTTACTTGCGTGTAGCCATACTTACCCACATTACTTAAATATACGCTGTAACTTCCTGGTAAAGGGCACGGATAGACATCATGAGCATAACCATAGAGCAAATCATCAAGGCGCTGTTTCAGCTCAGGATGTTCTTTTTCGACATGCTCACGTTTTTTATAGCAGTAGCTCATCACTTGTATGGCCCGATTAGTTCTGGCCGTTATTTCGTGGGTATTAATCGTATGGCAATCACGAAAATGAACCGTACTGACGTGATCACCACAGTCTACTAATTTCTCTGCAACAGCCACAAAGGCTGCTCGGGTACGATAAAGTTTTGTGTAGCTGATAAAATTGCGAAAAGAATCGTGCGATGCCAATACAAGACTCACCGCCTGCATCATTAAAGCGGTTAAGGTTTCATCAGGGTTATCTTGGTCAAAAAAACCAAAGGCACTGATATCGATATTGAATTGAGCTACCAAGGTTGGGTCACCGGGATCATTGAGTTGTGTCATGAGCACTTTTCTATTCGGTGTCATGTCAACTTCATAAATTTCAAGATCAAGCTCGTTTAGCAGCTCTTCTGAATGGGGATCAAACTCCGAATAAAGTTCCGGTGCCATTTTCAAAAAGATATCCCATTGCTCACTCGGAACCGCATTTATTTTTTTGAGCTGGGTCACATGCTTGGTATATAACGCGGTAATAAAATCCGCCACACCTCGATGCCCTAGTAATGCCGTCATGGCAATCGTGTATTTAGGCTCTAATGTAAACGCAGAAATAAGCAGCTCTTCAAATTTGCGTAACGTTTCCGTCAAAACTTCTTTATCAGGCAAACCGATTTCACTGTATAAATCAGCCTCACACACATGGCGATGTTCATCCGCTAAGACTACTTCAAAAAGTTCGGACGCAATATCATGCTTGTATAACACGTTAAAGACTTCTTCAACCAAGCCTTCACACACTAAATTCATCACCACCATACCTACTTTGAGGCAATCTATTGCACGAATAAATTCACAAACTTCCTCAATTTTAGCATTATACGCAGGAGGCGAGCCGTACGGGGCACACAATAAAAAGACAATTTTAGTCAACGCAATGGCATGAAAAATTTCGTCGACCAACTGAGCACGCATCCGCGTCTTAAACTCTGGCTTTTGCATTTTCTTTTCAAAACGCATAGGTAATTGGATGCCTAAAACTTCCAATTGCGCCATCATTGAAAAGACGTAGATGTACAGTAATTTATCATGCTTTATTTCAAATGGAAGGCCGTCTTTAAATAAATCATCCAGTCGCGCATTGATGCTCTTTTTTTCATCACTGGTGATTCGATTCCATCCTTCCTGGATCCATTTTTCTGTTCCCCACGAAGGCTTCAGGAGGGTTTCAAACTCTTCCATAATAACATCCACTTGATAAATGCGGTTGATGAATCATTGCGACGCAAGCTATTCTGTAGTTGATTAAGCACTTTTTCATGAACTGTCTGACAAGGCAACACGATGAATTAATTATACGACATCAGTCCAAATATACAATGAACACGCTCCTGCACCTGGTTTATCATGCATCAGTGCTCGCGATGAACCACATACTGCGCTAACGCCACAAGCGCATTTTTATATACTGAATCAGGTAAAATCTCTAATGCTGCAATCGCAAAATTCGCTTCTTTAGTGGCAATGTCTCGTGTGTATTCAATCGCTTTAGTCTCGGCTAAAGCATCGAGTATTTCGGGTAAATTATGCAGGATGCCTTGCTCGATACTTTCTCTTATTTTCTCTTGCTGCTTTTTTGTGCCGTATTGTAACGCATGCAACAGAGGGAGCGTGATTTTACCAGATGCTAAATCATCACCAATATTTTTACCTATCATCTTGGCATCAGAACAATAATCAAGCACATCATCGATGAGCTGAAATGCATTTCCCAAATGCAATCCGTACGCATACATTGCTTTTTGCTCTGCCTGACCAGATTTACTGATTAAAGCACCCATTGCCGCTGATGCAGCAAAAAGCAGTGCGGTTTTTGCACGAATGACTTCAAAATATTCTTCAGTAGTTAGCGATGTATTATGGCGGTTGGAAAATTGCTGGATTTCACCACATCCCATCTGTGGTGCAATACCGATAAGGAGCTGAATGATGTCAATATCACCGACATCAACCATAAGTTCCAAATATTTTGTGAATAAATAATCACCAACTAAAATACTGGCTTTATTACCCCAGATTTTATTGGCTGTTTCTCGACCACGACGTAAGGAGGAGTCATCAATCACATCATCGTGCAATAGGGTCGCGGTATGAAAAAACTCGATCATTGCGGCAAGCATGATGTGATCTTTTCCTTTGTAAGCGCAAGCACGACTGGCCAAGAGAACAAGCAAACATCGAAGGCGCTTGCCACCACTTTGAATGACATGAGTCGCGATGTCGTCGATGAGGCGGATGGGTGATTTGATTGTTTCGATGATTAAAGCATTAACGGCTTCAAAATCCTCACTCACTAAGGCGCGTAAATCATCAATTCCCATCACGTTTCCACAGATAAAAAGTCCTTTCATGCTAAGCTGTGATAGCCTTCGATGTCAATACTTTCTCTTATTCCATCAGCATTCCTGGCGCGCATTTAACCAATCTCGCGCCTAATTTTGCTTAAGAAAAGAAAACCATCCATTACTTCCATTTAATGTTGCATCCCAAACTAGGGTTTTGTTCTGTGCTTACTGGTTTTCCAGCAAGTAGATTATCTAAAGCATTTTGTAAGTGAGCTCCAGTGACCGGTTTATTATTACCCGGTGTTGACTCATCCAAACACCCGCGATACACACAAAGCAAGTCTTTATCAAAAATATAAAAATCAGGTGTACACGCGGCTTTATACGCTTTAGCAATCTCTTGTGTTTCATCATATAAATAAGGGAATGAATAATGAAATTGGTCTGCTTCCAAACGCATTTTATCTGGGCCATCTGCAGGATATTTTTCGACATCATTCGAGCTAATTGCAATAAATTGAATCCCTTTTTTCTGATAATTATCGGCGAGCTCGACTATTTTTGCCTGAATGTGTTTGACGTAAGGACAATGATTTGATAAAAACATGATGACTGTAGCAATAGATGACTTACTGCTTGCCAATGAAACCATTTGATTGTTTCGTGTATCAATCAAAGTAAAATCCGATGCTTTGCTTCCTAAGGGAAGCATCGTTGACGGAGTTGCTACCATATTACCCTCCTGAATATTTAAGTCAGACCGCACCCGCAAAGCAGGTGGCTTGACGGTGGTGAGCAGCCCCAAGGGCTGCCGGCGATTAGTTCAAACTAACTTTAAAAATTACCTTTCTCATCAGCACCGCT
>JBOFJV010000206.1:0-4578 GCA_051657005.1 Legionella sp.
CAGATACAATTGATTTTTATTCAACCAGGAAACCCACAACAAAATGCTTATATTGAACGGTATAACCGTACGGTTAGGTATGATTGGTTAAGCCAATATTTATTTAAAAGTATTGCGGAGGTACAACTACATGCGACACAATGGTTATGGACGTACAACAATGAACGTCCAAATACTGCTATTGGAGGAATTCCTCCACGGCAGAAATTGGCACTAGTTGCCTAATCATCTACTTTTAGCTTCGGTTAAAAATGGGGGGATTACCCCTCCTATCGCCGTTACCAAACAGCGCCATATTGGCCAAAACAATCGGTATTCGTCAGCGTAGTTGACCCAGGTGTTGGAACAAAGCGTCGTTCCGTCGTTGCCCTTACCCATAATGGCCAATATTTTGTAACTCCTGATAATGGTACTTTGACCCTCATCAACGATACACTGGGAATTAAAGAAGTCCGCGAAATTGATGAAACCAAGAATCGTTTAAAAGGCTCAAATGCTTCTCATACCTTTTTTGAGCACGATGTTTATGGATATACCGCTGCCAAATTAGCCGCAAATAAAATTTCTTTTGCAGAAGTAGGACCTGTACTCAAAGAGCCGATTATCACTCTTCCTTATCAAAAACCCGTCATTGACAACACCATCTGAAAGGGAACAATAGTCACTCATGATCCCCAATATGGAAATATTTGGACCAATATTGATAAGCATTTGTTGGAGCAATACGGTTTTAAAGTCAATGCGCGGTATGATGTACGAATTGATTATCGCAATGTTGAAAAATACTCAGGGACCTTAGTGTACCAAAATACTTTTGGTGAAACGCCAAAATGGACAAACTTGCTTTATTTAAATAGCGTCTTTCAACTAGCCATTGCGAAAAACCATGGTAATTTTGCCGAGGCCTACCAAATTGGTTCAGGACCTGATTGGCGTATCACCATTGCCAAACACAAGGAAACACACTCTAATTTAAATCTAAGGTAAATACTATTTTTTCCATCGTTGAAGTTTTTTGGAGTTAAGTAGTGATTTATCGAGTGATTCATTCGGATCACGAATCCAGTATGCATAATTGGCTGCCGCTAAAAGGAAGCGATCGGAATAACTGTCAGCATAAACATAAGTGATGTAATTTTCATGCTCCCCTAATAATTTCTGGAGTGCACTCAGCTTGTTTTTACCAAGGTAAATGCCATTTTCAATGTTGCCCGTCAATAATCCCTCAGAACTCACCTCAAGTCGTGTTGCAAACACCTCTTTAATTTCAACTTGTTTCGCCCATGGAGTAATATAAATATCCAATGCCCCCGTAATGAGGATAATTCGATGGCCTTGTTTTTGATGCCAATCCAATCGTTGCATTATCTGTTCATAATGAAATTTAGGCATAATTTTCTTGGAATATTTTTCTGCATAGTGAAGAATCTCTTCATGGCTCTTGTCTCTGAAAATAGAGCGCGTTATTTTATTCAATGCATATCGATTTCCCCAGGTAGATAAATAAAGTAAATTCCAAAAAAAATTACGTTTCATTATGTGAGAATAGGTTTTTTTCCCTAATAAATAACGGAAAAAGCGTAATCCACTGGAACCACTACTTAATGTTCCATCAAAATCAAAAATAGCAACGATTTCTTTCATCTTTCTATCTCGTTTATAATTTCTTTAGTTTCTTATATCCTCTAGCCTTGTATACCAATCCGCTCACAACTGAGAGCAAAGGTCGCATGGGCAGAAGACAGGTAATACAAACAAAAACGCGATTAATAAAACCAGGAGTATAGATCAGGTTATCACGCTCAATGTGTTTGTAAGCAAGTTCAGCGACCTCAGTAGCAGTCATGGTCAATGCGCTTGGTTTTTCGTCCTCTAAAATGGTGTGTCTAAATCCGGTTAAGGTAGTGCCAGGACAAATCGTAATCACCTTGATACCGGTCTGTTGGAGCTCTTTGGCTAAAGCACATCCAAAAGAGAGTAAAAACGCTTTACTTGCCGCATAAACAGCTTGATAAGGCACATGGGAATAGGAATATACAGAGGCAATATTCACAATTTTGCCTCGTTGCTGTTGCAGCATATCCTGCACAAAAAAATGGGTTAAAGCAACAACTGTCGTTAAATTAAGTTGTACTAATCGCTCTTGCTCAACAAGCTCATTATCTGCAAAACTTCCCCATGAGCCAATGCCTGCATTATTAATTAATATCCCGACGAAAATACCTGCTTCATGTACCTGTTGGTATACTTTTTGCGCAGCCTCTTTTTCTGCCAGGTCCATTTCGAGAATTAATGCTTCTTGTTGATTCAATTGACGGCATTGTGCCGCCACATGTTCTAATTTTGCTTTCGTCAGAGCAACTAAAACGAGTGGATAACCCTGCTTTGCAAAACAGAGCGCTAAGGCCTCACCAATGCCGCCTGAGGCACCCGTAATTAAAACATATTCTCGTTGAGACATATTCTTCTCCATGAGAAATAACTGTCCATTTTGTCAAAAATATATAGGTCCATGATCATGAATGTGTTCCCAGCTACCTAATATGCTGTTCCAGATCGTTCGTGGTGTTCATGTACTTTTGATAATTCACCCCTGCGTCATTCTTTTTATAATGGCCCATAAATAATGGTTTTGCAAAACGGATTGTAATTTTACTCTTTTTAGGTCGCGCTTTGCTTTTGGTTAGCCGTCATCAGTATTTTCTATTCGTTATTACGTTTTATTTAATGCTTCCATCGATAAGTTCCTCTTGAGTCAGGTAACCGCACTCAATCAAATAATCCAAGTACTTATTCAACAATGTTTCATCTACTTTACTGCAATCTACTTTAAAATTTGCTAATTTATCCAGCGTATAAGAACAATCAATTTTTGCCTTATTATTGTGTAGGTATAAATCAAATAGTGATCTCTGTTTATTCGGGACTTTTTCAACTAAAAATGGCAGTAACGAAGAAAATTAACTTTCAGAATACTCCATATTTACCTTGAGCATTTTTTGCCATTCCAGATAGTCTACTTCTTTTATAGGAAATCCCTTGGCACGAATTGATACCAAAACCTTATCAAAGCCAATCGCAAAAGGATTAATCAAATGCAATACATCGTCTTGATAAGGATTATGTTTTGCCAGAAGTGCTATAGATTTAGCAACATAATCCACCGGTACAAAATTTAATTGCATGTCTAACTTGGGTATGAATCCCGTATCGATGCAGCCTTTAATCATCCGACACACCACATCGGCCTGGTTCCATCGTCCCGTGTGGCTCGCTCCAGTAATCAAGCTTGGGCGATAAATCACTGTTGGAATACCGGCATTACGTGCATGACGCACTAATTGTTCAGCCAGCCATTTTGTTTGATTATATCATCCATAAATACCATCGTTCAGCGACAGTTCTGTTTGTTCATTGAACACGGTATTATCGGATAAATCTGCTGACATAAAATAGCCAATTGTGGAAATGTAATGGAATCCTTTCAAATGTTTGTGGCCAGCAAGCTCTAACAGTTGTCTTGTTCCTAATACATTAACGTTTTTCAGTTTTTGATAAGGATAAATAAAATTCAGTAATGCGGCACCATGAAAAATTAAATCCATCTCTTCTGCTAAAGCATCCCATTCCTCTGCCGAAAGACCTAGCTTTGGCTTGTCCAAATTACCCAATATGATGCGGACACGCCCAGAGTAGTTATGGTTCCATAAAGCATAATTCTCAAGATTGCTGATCACTCGAGTCCAACCCTCTGCTTGAGAAGCGGCTTGTACCAGGCAAGTGATTTGCCAATCGGTATGCTCTAAAAGTTCTGCAAGTAAATAAGCACTTAAAAATCCTGTGGCTCCTGTAAGCAGCACATATTTTGGCGTAGCACCAAGAGGCGTTGCCCGCCAACTGGTAAATTTTTATACAAATTAAGTTCATGATTTAAATCAACTTGTTTGTTGATAAGTAGTTGCAACGGATCTATCTTAACCTCTAGGAAACTCATAATTTCTTTTAAACTGGGATCACTGAGTAAGTATTCTATAGAAATTTCACGATTGGTTATGGTGGTAAGCGCGGATTGTAATTCAACCAATTTAATTGAAGTCATCCCAAAGTCACTTAACTTTTTCTTACAATCCAAACCATGGATATCGACGTTAAGTATTGGCGAAAGAAAACTGACATTGTCTCGCATTGCTACTGACTCTGTATTTATATGCTCAGATGCAGTGAATAACTCTTTTCGTGTTGGTTCGTAAACCTGTTTATTCAGCTTAATAATAGTGAGATCACCAGCCAAAAATTTTTTCTTACACAGCATACGCTGAATTTTGCCACTGGTTGTTTTAGGCACTGATTTACGACCAGACAATACAACAACATCCACAGCAATCCCGTGCATTTTTAATAGACTGCTGCGAATTTCACGAATTATTGCATCAAACTCTGTAACTACTCACCCCTATACGCCACTGCGTGACGTACAGGGGTGAAAGAAACTGTACTCTAACGTTGATTGTTCAATGCCATAGCTACAGCAACCAAAGGATTTATTCCCTTATTTTGCATAGTTTGTAAATAACTGGA
>JBOFJV010000207.1:0-3265 GCA_051657005.1 Legionella sp.
GACCATGGGAGCTTGGAAAGATGAAGTCGCCAGAATGTGGCGGTTTAGTAAATCAAATGGAATCACAGAAGGGTTTCATCGTAAAATGAAACTAATTCAGCGAAGAGCTTATGGTTTTAGAAAATTTGAAAATTACAGAATGCGTGTTAAGGTGCTCTGTGGGTGATTAGAGCTGCCCCCTTAAATGGGAAAGAGCCAAATAATTCAGGAGATAAGCAATTAAATGTTGTTACATGATGAATTAGAACAGTGTAGCAGTTGTAGCCTGGGTGCAGCGTAGCGGAACCATGGTTTAGCTACGCT
Source organism: Legionella sp. (assembly GCA_051657005.1). GTDB lineage: Bacteria > Pseudomonadota > Gammaproteobacteria > Legionellales > Legionellaceae > Legionella. The sequence continues at coordinate 304 of JBOFJV010000207.1, forward strand.
GCACCCAGGCTACAATTCCGTGCCATTTTTTCTTAAGTGTAGCTATTGAATAAACAGCTACGTACTTAAATAACATCATCAATCTGTTGTAAATGACGCACCACCGACCCTTTATTTCTTTCAAACACCGCAGACGCATTTTGAATCATCTGTTGCCGAAAAGCAGGTTCCGAGTGCAGTTTAATGATGCCATCAATCACTTCGTTGGCCTGTTGTACTAATAAAATACCTTGAGCAGCCTCCAAGTCATTGCAGATGGCCTTAAAATTATGGATTTGGTTGCCACTTAATACGGGAACATTCATCGCGATCGGCTCTAATACATTATGCCCACCTACTGGCACAAGGCTTCCTCCTACAAAAGCATAATCACTGATCTGATATAAACCCAAAAGCTCACCTAAACAATCCAGCACGACAATCTCATTTTCAGAGCTTAAAGTACTCAAATCAGAGCGCAAGCCTGTTTTATATCCTGCTTGAATGCACAATTGATAAACGGCTTGAAAACGCTCAGGATGGCGCGGAGCAATTAATACAACTACGTCAGGAATTGCTTGTTGCAAACGCTTTAACTGCGACAAGATTTGTGCCTCTTCATTTTCATGAGTACTTGCAGCAATCACAGCAAGCCTCTCTGCTCCCCAATGACTCTTTAACTCGCTAAAACGTTTGCTGTCTATAGTATTGGTTTGCAAATCAAATTTCATATTTCCCAAAACATGAACAATTGCGTTTCGTGCACCTAATGCTCTATAACGACGAGCGTCTTCTTCACCTTGTGCCAAAATAGCAGAAAACTGATTCAAAACTGGTTTGATCAAGAATTTAATCTTTTTATAGCCACTGCAAGAATCATCTGAAATACGAGCGTTAGCAAGCAATAAATGAACATGTGCTGCCCGCGCTTGATAAATCAGGTTTGGCCACAACTCAGTCTCCATAATCACACCAACGCGAGGCTTAATTTGCTTAAAAAACCGCTTAAGCAGGCCTGGTATATCATAGGGAAGATATTGATGTGTCACCTTCTCTCCAAAACGTGCCAGCACACGTTCGGAACCTGTAGGTGTCATAGTGGTCACGAATAAAGACCATTTTTTATCCAACATAGCATCAATTAAAGGAATCGCAGCGATCACCTCACCTAAAGATACCGCATGAATCCAAACATCCACCGGTTTATAATCACGTTTGCCAAGAAAAAAACGCTCTCCAATGCGTTTTCTATATGCCGGCAAGCTCCTCCCTTTCCACCATAAACGGATTAAAATAAAGGGAATGAGTAAATACATTAAAAAAGAGTAAAAAAATCGCATAGAAAACCAAACCCAAAAAACGACAGTATATACTTAAAGTGTGGTATAAATCGATAAAATCAGTCAATGAATTCATTTTAAGGGATCCTGTGCCATGAATTTTCGGGAATTTTTTATAATAACCACATGGTGGGGAAAGCTAATCGGTGCATTTTGTGGCTATCTGATCATTGGCCATGTAGGAGCAATATTTGGCCTTTTAGTAGGAAATTTGTTTGATCGGGGTTTAGCAAATTATTTTTTCAATCCACACTGGTTGTATTACAGTGAAAAACGTAAAGCGGTACAAAAAATTTTTTTTGAGGCCACTTTTACAATTATGGGACACCTCGCTAAGGTGGATGGCCGCGTTACCGAAGAAAAGATTCATATGGCGCAATTACTGATGGACGAAATGCGTTTGAATCAAGAGCAGAAAGCACATGCTAAAAAGTTATTTATTAAAGGAAAGCAACCTGATTTTAATTTAATTGCGATGATTGGAACATTAAAAACAGCATGTAAAGACAATCGCGATTTATTGCGTTTATTTGTTGATATTCAATATCGTATCGCACAAACCGATGGCCTTAGCTCAAAAAAAATCAAAATTTTGGATCAGATTTTTTCTCAATTAGGTTTTGCTGCCTTGCACAAGCAATATCGTTTTTATGAAGATTTTGGGACAAACCACTACACAGAAAAAGAACACGACAGCCAACAACAAACCCAAGGGCCCTCTTCGTCTTCTCAATCTCATTCTTCTTATAGACGATACAGTTATCAGCCAACTAGAACTAACCTGGATTATGCTTATGCATTGATTGAAGTCTCGCCTAATGCGAGCAAACAAGAAGTAAAACGAGCTTATAGACGTTTATTAAGCCGCAACCATCCAGATAAGCTCATCGCTCAAGGTCTGCCACAAGAAATGATTAAATTGGCCAATGAAAAAACACAAAAAATCGTGAAAGCGTACGAATTAATTTGTACCAGCAAAGGCTGGTAATAACCATTCATGCAGTATCAGTTGCATCGATCTCTAATGGGTGTTCGAAATCATTCCTCCAATCTGATTTTTTCATTTGCGCCAAATGGTTCGCAAAAGATGCAGCAATCGGATATAAATAGGAATACATTACCGGCGGTGGTTTGGGCTGAAATTGGGGTAGTTTCAGCAAACATCCATGTATGAACGAAGAAAGCAATTGCCGACTGTATCCATAGTCATGTTGTGCGCCAGGTATTTCTAAAGCTAAATAATTCGTTTTATCACGGCTCAGTTTCTTTTGGCGAGCAGCCATTTCGTGCTTCACTAAATCATAGTCAAACTGGCCAACAATATCAAAGACAGGTATTTTTAACACAGGAACCTCTGCAGATGACGATTGATCGGATGCAGATAACAAAACCAGACCTTCAATTTCAGGGACTGGCGGTTTGCTCAAATAATCAAAGGTTATCTTTAATTGCTCGCCATAATGCAAAAGAGCAATACGCATTATTTTTTGCTGTCGCAATAAAGGGCTCTACACCAATTAAGTGGGCACTTTAATCAAATTAGTCTAGACTAAGTCCTTGATTTAGAGAACAAAATGAGATTAAAGTTCCGAAGTACAATCTTATCCTAAATTTACCTGGATTTTCCATAGTCAAAGTGAGCG
>JBOFJV010000208.1:0-35788 GCA_051657005.1 Legionella sp.
CAAAAATAATGCACCGATTGTTCTGATTGATAAGGTATGAGTATGTAATGAAATTGTCTTGAGCCCATTGCCTTAGTAGGGCACGATGGGTTCTAAATTGGGGGTTGGCCAGGTGACTGGTTAACTCTACCAGCTAAAAGATAAAGATATCTCAGCAAATGGGGATTTATTTAAGCCACTGAACACAGTAACTCTTGATGGAATCATGGATAATAGAGAACAGTTAGTTCGCTGTGAGTTGATGTAACATCATCTGCTAACACCAGTTTAATATTGGTTTGGTTTAGAGCCAATTGTACTTTCAAATCTCATTGTAAAATCCATAAAACTCCTTTAATTTAATAGATTACACCCTCAAAGGAAGAAAACTCATGGTGAACATACTTCGCGAGCAACCTCGGGCATGTCACATGATTTTTATGTTGGAATTATGGGAGCGTTTTGGGTTTTATACGGTACAAGGGATTTTGACTTTATTCTTTATTCGTTATTTGGGGTACAGCGATACGATTTCTTATTATACATTTGGTGCTTATTTTGCTTTAGTTTACGGGATGGTTGTTATAGGTGGATATCTAGGTGGCCGAGTATGAGGCACTAAACATACTATAGTACTTGGTCTGATTGTTTTAGCAGCCGGTTATTTTTCTTTGGCGATCACGGATAAGGAGCATGTATTTTTTGCCCTAGGCTTAATTTGTGTGGGTAATGGCTTATTTAAAGCAAATCCATCCAATTTATTAGCTAAGTGTTATGAAGAAAATGATCCACGTTTGCATGGTGGTTTCACACTCTATTATATGGCAATTAATTTAGGGAGTATGATCGCTTTATTTGCAGGCCCTGCTATTTCCAATCGTTATGGTTATTCTTATGCTTATATGATGAGTGCGATTTGGCTACTCATTGGATTGGCTAATTATGGGTTGCAGCATCAATGTGTTGCACACATTAATACTGAAGCGGATCAGCGTAAAATCCCCGTAAGGTATTGGTTCCTCATTGGTGTCGTGGTGCTTGTTTTAACCGAATTTTCTGCACATTTGCTGCAACATGTACTGCGTGCAAAAAATTTATTTTGGCTGATTACTATTGCCGTCATTGTTTATTATATTTTTATGATGCGTAAAGAAAATAAAACGACACGAATACGCATGTTTGTTGCTCTGGCGTTGATGTTTGAAGCATTGATCTTTTTTACTTTATATCAGCAAATGCCAACGTCGTTGAACTTATTTGCAGTACATAATGTAATTCCTGTGTTTTTTGGCGTGGCAATCGATGCCCAAAGTTTTCAAGCCTTAAATCCTATCTGGATTGTCTTGATGAGCCCTATGTTGGCTTATTTTTATGATCGCCTTAATAAAAAAGGAATTACATTCTCTATTCCTTACAAGTTTTCTTTGGGAATGACCATGTGTGGAATAAGTTTTTTAATGCTCTTTTTTGCGCGTTATTTTTATACGGACCATGGCATGGTTTCTTCCTGGTGGTTAATTATAAGTTATTTATTTCAAAGTCTTGGTGAATTATTAGTCTCAGCACTTGGTGTGGCTATGTTTTCCGAACTCGTACCGTCACAAATAGTGGGTTTTGTAATGGGGATGTGGTTTTTAACTTCGGCTATCGCTGGATTTATAGGGGCTTACGTTGCCTCCTATACCGCTCTTCCAGAACACATTAAACCTGGCGTCGCATCGTTGATGATTTATCCTCATGTGTTTGCTTGCATTGGGCTGGTCACTTTATTTATTGCACTCTTGATGTGGTTATTATCGCCGCGATTAAGCCGTTATATTGCTGTAAAAAATTAGATCCACAGCAAGAGGTAAAAGAGGTTGAATATTCTGTAGCGAATTGTTTTGTTCCACATGTTGGATTGAATGAATCAAATTGAATAATAAGAAATTCTGTCATGAAAAAGGTAGGTTTAATTTAGACCTCTTTCAGTGAATCACGAAAGAGGTATATTCACCCAGCACAATTTAAATTAACTGAGTAAGGTTTTATCTCCGACCACGGCCAACCACCGTGCCAGCCACCGCCTCGCCAACTGCTGCGATGCCAACCACTGTGCCAACCGCCACCACGCCAACCACGACCACCCCAGCCCCAGCCACAGTGATGACCACAGCCACCACCACAACCAGAGTAATAATAGTTGCTTGGATAATAGCCAGCGTAATAATAGCTTCCTGGATAGGAAGTAACATAACAACCACTTAAAAGCAGTGTGGGTACAAACACCAATAATGAGATAATCAATTTTTTCATAATCTCTTCCTCGTTTAATGTTCGTCCAATAATTATGCGTCATGATCCAATGTTAATCAAAAAATAAATTTTTGATGCAATTCGTTGTTTTATAACAAAGCTTTTGCTTCTTTATAACGAAGATTTAAGTGGCATAAATTGAATAATCAATGTCCATTTAGAAGGATTTTGGTGTAACATTGTCTGTTGCAATAAAGCTAAAGTTTAAAGTGACATTGAATGAATCTTGAAATCAGTAAGAGCACGCAGAAATTACTAAAAAAATATTGGAAAGCATGCGGTATTCGACGCAATGCACGCTCCTCTCTTTCTTCATTGGCTGATCTTGATACTTTATTGTCATGGCTATCTGATGAGCATCCACAGCCCCATATCAAGTCAAAAGAAAAAAAACAACATATTGAGTTTCTCCTTGTATCTTTGCGCGCTGAATTATTAAACGACTTGTATTCATCAATGCATGGTGATGAGGAGGCCGAAAAAGAGAAGCGAGCAAAAGATACGTCAGGAATGGGAAAAATTAAATTTTCCTTACTCACTGCTGCGGGCATTTTAGTAGCCGCATGCCAGGGGTTTGATGGAATTGTGACCATGCTCAGTATTTTCACGTTACCTTCTGCCATTATCCTTGGCGCAGGATTTCTTTTTTCACTGTTTTCTATAGCTGTTTTTTGTGGATTTGATTTAGTAAAAGTATCGAATAGCCTGGGGGTGAAACTCAGTGATTCGTACAAACTATTAGACGCTTATTTATTGCAATTACAACAAATTAAAGCGATAAGAAAAAGAATCGAGGAGTATCGTCTTGCGGAGTTATCTGAAAGGGATTTAAAGCAGATGGAGCTCATTGTTTCTATGTTGCAAAAACGCTTTGAATCCCTGAGTAAGGCAGGCAAGCAATTTGATGAAGCGCTAAATAGCGATAACATGCAAATGGCTAAAACGTTGATGAGCGTAATCTCTGCGCTATTGTTTTTTGGAGGTGGTTTTTTTGCCGGACAATCAGTTGCTCTTTTTGTTGCAAGTCTCGTTATTAATCCTGTAATACCTGCATTTTGGCCGGTTATTATTTTTAGTACGGTGGTAGGACTCGCTGCGCTAAGTATTTATTGGTATGTAGAGCGCCCCGGATTAAATAAGCTTGTAAGCAGTTGGTTTGGTCTGAATGCTGAGAGTGTGGAGCAGTTATGTGATAATGATTTGCTTGTCGAAGAGGAAAAAAAGTTAAAGAGCTTGAAAGGAAAAATAACAAGTACGGCCCAATTGACCAATAAAGTAGTGCAATTAGCGCAACGATTGATGTACAGCGATGTTACTGATGAATCATTGCAGCCACAAATCGTTTTTGATACACGAGCGAGCGCTAATTTTTATTCATTTCTCAAACCACCAGGCTTAGTGCAAAAGCCATCTGCTGAAGAAGAGCACACTGAGCAAGTAGTGTGTTGTGCCCTGTAGTTGTAGTGCGCTTAAATATTCAGAATATCTTTTACAAAAGGAATTGTGATTTTTCTCTGCGCTGCAAGGGAGGCATCATCCAAACGATTCAGTAAATGATGTAAATCATGCATGTTGCGAGAGCATCGGTTTAAGAGAAATTGCCCCACACTTTCGGGTAAGTCAAAGCCTCTTTTTAAAGCATGGATCTTTAATGTGATAATTTTATCTTCGTCATTTAATTCCATCAATTGAATGACTAAATCCCAACTTAACCGAGAGCGTAAATCAGCAAGCTGAATCGGTAGTGTTGTTGGTGATTGATTGCCTGAAATAATCAGTGTGCTTTGATCGGAGTCCTTTATTTTATTGTATAAATGAAATAAAGCTTCCTCCCAGACAGGATCTTTGGCAATGACGTGAATATTATCAATGCAAATTAATGATTGCTCCTCTAACCCTTCTATGGTTTGTGGTCCCCATTCTTTAAGCAGGTTTAAAGGCAAGTAGACTGCGGATTGAGTTGAGTGGACTGCTTGGCAACATGCTTGCAATAAATGAGATTTACCACTCCCTGATGTACCCCAAAGATAAAGTAATCGCTCCTCTTTGTTGGTCAGCATATGGTGCAATTGTTGTTGAAGTAACTTATTGTTTCCCCAATTAAAATCAACAAGGGTTGCCTCATCGTTTAGTTTTATCGCTAATGCCAACTGCCTGTTCATCATGATGGTTCGTTTTTGGGCCAAGCCTTTCTGCCCCAAGTCCAAATATAATCGATATAAGTGATGGCCGTAGTCAATGTGGTCAAACAGAGGATGGTGTTAAGGAGGTAAGGTGGAAACTCAAAATAAGCTAATTCAAATAAACAAAACGTGACGAGAGTCAGTTGTAATGCTGTATTAATTTTACTTAATAGTGTGGGTTGAAAGTCCAGTTTACGCCGGATGAATTGGTACCAAGCAAGCACTCCTAAAGAGATAGTCAAATCTCTAAGAAATACAAGAGCAACCAGCAACCATGGTAATACGCCGATTAAAGCTAAAGAAATAAAACTTGAAGCAATTAACAATTTGTCAGCAAGTGGGTCAACAAAAGAACCAAAAAAACTTTGCCAATTAAAGCTTCTGGCAAGGAATCCATCCAGACCGTCACTAAGACCTGCTAGAATAAAAATATAAAACGCAGTCGTATACTCATGCTGATACAAGTAGAATAAAAAAGGAGCGATTAATAATAAACGCAATAAAGTTAGAACATTTGGTAAGTGTTTTAATATCATAGGCCATACGATTAATATTAATTACCCCTTAATTTTACCTTGATCCTTCGTGGCATGAACTCGACGAATGGGCTCTTGCAGGGAATATGTTTGCTCAATAATAAAGTCTAGTGTATACAATACTCGTGGTTCTGTCACTTATGTTTGTCTTCATGTTTACGGTATATGATAGCGGTATTACCTATCATTTGCACAAGTTCCGCTTCAAGTTGTTGACATAACTCATTTGCCATAAGAATACGGTCTTCTTTTTCTGCGCCATTAATTTTAACTTTTATTAATTCATGCGCGAGTAAAGCGATATCTGTTTCCGCAGTAACGGCCTCAGTGAGTCCTTTGGCACCAAGCAGCACAACTGGCTTTAGATGATGGGCTTGTGCCTTAAGCGATTTTTTGAGTGAATCATCCACTGTTATGTTCCTTGAATAAAGCCCCAATGATGCATCATGTAGAGGGCTAAATGATAAAATGGCAAATTATTGCACGTTTTGCTGGGAAAAGGTAGTAAAATTCAGTATCATAGGTCAAATTGGCATCTATAGATAAATTTATGAAGCGCACTAAAAGCAGTAAACGATGGCTGCAAGAACACTTTGATGATGTATATGTAAAAAAAGCACAAGCAGAGGGCTATCGAAGTCGTGCGGTATATAAGCTAAAAGAAGTAGATGATAAAGAGTCATTGCTCAAACCTGGGATGACTGTGGTCGACCTTGGCGCAGCGCCAGGAGGATGGACTCAGTATGTTTCCGAACGATTACAAGGTCGAGGTAAAATAATCGCGTTAGATATTTTACCTATGGATGCACTTCCTGATGTAGACTTTATCCTTGGCGATTTTCGTGAAGATGAAGTGTTGCAACAATTAATTAATTTAATTCCAGAACATGGTGTGGACTTGTTATTATCAGATATGGCCCCAAATATGAGTGGCACTATCTCAATTGATATTCCTCGCGCAATGTATTTGGTGGAATTAGCTTTTGATTTTGCAGAAAAAATGTTAAAACCGGGTGGTACTATGTTAATTAAAATTTTTCATGGCTCTGGTTTTGATGATTTAGTGAAGCAAGCAAGAGCCTCTTTTGAGAAAGTTGTGATTCGTAAGCCTTTGGCATCACGAGCTCGCTCAAAAGAAACCTATTTGCTGGCAAAGGGATACAATTTATAGTAACTTTAATGGTCTAAGAATTTTGATCGTACACTAAAAAGCAATACGTCACTAATGAGGTTAATACTTTGAACGACATGGTTAAGAATTTGTTTTTATGGTTGATTATAGCAATAGTGCTAGTCTCCGTTTTCAGTAATTTTGGCACACGAAATTCGGTTGCTGAGAAACTTTCTTACAGCCAATTTTTGAAAGAAGTTGATCAAGGTATGGTCAATTCAGTGACTATTGAAGATGATAAAATCATTAAAGGGATGACCAAAAACAATAAGCGCTTTGTTACCTACATGCCGATGCAAGATAATGCACTTTTAGGTGAGCTTTTAAAAAGCAAAGTTGATGTAAGCGGTCAAGAAAAACAACAAGAAAGCTTCCTGCTCCATTTATTCATTAATTGGTTCCCCATGCTGCTTTTAATTGGCGTTTGGGTGTTTTTCATGCGCCAGATGCAAGGTGGTGGAGGCCGAGGAGCTATGTCTTTTGGCCGGTCTCGTGCACGGCTGCTTGGTGAGGATCAAGTCAAGGTTACTTTTGCCGATGTTGCTGGTGTGGATGAAGCAAAAGAAGAAGTTAAAGAGCTCGTTGACTTTTTGCGTGATCCTACCAAATTCCAAAATCTCGGGGGGCGCATTCCACGCGGAGTGTTATTAGTTGGTTCTCCTGGAACAGGTAAAACGCTTTTGGCGCGAGCCGTTGCTGGTGAAGCAAAAGTTCCCTTTTTTACAATTTCTGGTTCTGATTTTGTTGAAATGTTTGTTGGCGTTGGTGCGTCTCGTGTTCGTGATATGTTTGAGCAAGCTAAAAAACATGCTCCCTGTATTATCTTTATCGATGAAATTGATGCAGTGGGTCGTCATCGCGGAGCTGGTCTTGGCGGAGGTCATGACGAGCGCGAACAAACATTAAACCAATTACTTGTTGAGATGGATGGCTTTGAAGGTAATGAGGGTGTCATTGTTGTCGCGGCAACAAACCGCCCAGATGTTTTAGATCCCGCGTTATTACGTCCAGGTCGTTTTGACCGTCAAGTAGTAGTTCCTTTGCCCGACATTAGAGGTCGTGAACAAATATTAAGAGTGCATTTGCAAAAAGTTCCAGTAGACGGCAACGTCGACGTTATGGCCATTGCTCGGGGTACACCGGGATTTTCTGGAGCTGACTTGGCTAATTTGGTAAATGAAGCTGCTTTGTTTGCTGCACGTTCCAATAAACGCAAAGTTGCTATGATTGAGTTAGATAAAGCCAAAGATAAAATCATGATGGGTGCGGAGCGGCGCTCTATGGTAATGGATGATAATGAAAAGAAATTAACCGCTTACCATGAAGCCGGCCACGCTATTGTTGGTTTGAGTGTTCCCGAGCATGATCCTGTTTATAAAGTTTCAATCATTCCTCGCGGCCGTGCACTTGGCGTGACAATGTTTTTACCAGAACAAGACAGATACAGTCATAGTAAACGCCGTTTGGAAAGTCAACTATCCAGTTTATTTGGTGGCCGAATTGCAGAAGAACTTATTTTTGGTCCCGAAAGTGTTACAACGGGTGCCTCTAATGACATCATGCGTTCTACTGAAATAGCCCGTAAAATGGTTACGACCTGGGGATTATCAACATTGGGGCCACTTACTTTCGGTGAAGAGGAAGAAGAAGTATTTTTAGGCCGCTCAATGAACAAACATAAGGAAATGTCAGACCGAACAGCACAACAAATTGATGATGAAGTCCGTGCCATTATTGATAGAAATTATCAACGCGCTAAAGAAATTCTTGTTTCTAATATGGATAAGTTGCATATGATGGCTCAGAGCTTAATTAAATATGAAACCATCGATTACCAACAAATACAGGAAATTATGTCTGGAAAAGAGCCTTCGCCGCCTGAAGATTGGTTTTCATCAAAACCTCTTGATGGTGCTGAGGTAATTAATAATAAGCCTGATAAAACTACTGATCATGAAGCAATAATCAATCCTGCTGAAGAGCACTAAAATAGTGAGCCAAGCAGGTGAATCCAACGCAATTTCTAAGTTGGCTTGAAGGTCAACACCAACCATCTCGAGCTCATCCTAAAAAACCACTGATCATGGGGGTGTTGAATGTCACCTCCGATTCTTTTTCTGATGGTGGTCAATTTATTTCTATGGATAGGGCATGTGAGCATGCGTTTCACTTAATCACTCAAGGTGCAGATCTCATTGACATTGGAGGGCAGTCAACCCGCCCCGGCGCTCAGTCTGTATCAGTTGAGGTTGAGTTAGAGCGGGTGATTCCAGTTATTGAGCAAATTCGCGTAAACACAGATATTTGTATCTCTATCGATACAAATAAACCCGAAGTAATGGAAGCAGCAGTATCCGCAGGTGCTAATGTCATTAATGATGTTTATGCATTGCGAACCGATGGTGCTTTGGCAACGGCAGTAAAACTGGCTGTGCCAATCTGTTTAATGCATATGCAAGGTGAACCACTTAATATGCAACATAATCCGCATTATCCACAAGGGGTAATTGCTGAAGTCATGGACTTTTTTACACAGCGCATCGCGGCATGTGAGCAAGCAGGGATCACGAGAAAAAGTATTATTTTAGATCCTGGATTTGGTTTTGGAAAGAAAGTGCAAGACAATTTGCTCCTGGTTAAAAAGCTTGATAGTTTTTCACCATTTGGAATGCCATTACTCTTAGGAGTTTCACGTAAAAGTACTATTGGTGCCTTGCTTGCAAAAGAAGTTAGTGAACGTTTAATAGGAAGCATTGCGGTAGCAGCTTATGCTGCATTGCAAGGCGTGGGTATTATTAGGACGCATGATGTAGATGAAACGAATCAAGCGTTACACATAATCGATATGATTTGTCAGGCGGACGTGTCAACACGTCTTCAGACTGAATCGTTCTAATGTAAGAGGTGGTAAAGGATGAGTCAACGTAAATATTTTGGTACTGACGGTATACGGGGACATGTGGGTTTATCAAATATTAATCCCGAATTTGTATTGAAATTAGGTTGGGCAGTGGGGCGTGTACTTGCTAATGGCCATCGTAAGAAAGTGGTTATTGGTAAAGATACTCGAGTATCAGGATATATGTTGGAGTCTGCGTTGGAATCCGGGTTATCTGCTGCCGGAGTCGACGTCGCTTTATTAGGACCCATGCCAACACCTGCTATTGCCTATTTGACGCAAACGCTTCGAGCGAATGCAGGTATTGTAATCAGCGCATCACATAATTTATTTGAAGATAATGGAATTAAATTTTTCTCCGCTGAAGGAGGCAAGCTGCCGGACAGCGTTGAGTTAGCAATTGAAGCTGAATTAGAAAAAAAGATGGAAACGGTACCTTCGCACAACCTAGGTAAAGCAACGCGTATTAATGATGCCAGTGGACGATACATCGAATTTTGTAAATCGACTATACCCTCGTTAACGCGGTTATCAGGTTTAAAAATTGTGGTCGATTGTGCTAATGGAGCAACATATCATATTGCTCCTAACGTGTTTGCTGAACTGGGCGCCCAGGTTATTTCAATTGGAAACCGTCCAGATGGTTTTAACATCAACGAAGAGTGTGGCTCAACATCACCAGAATTACTCAGACAAAAAGTGTTGAGTACTGGAGCTGATATTGGTATTGGTCTAGACGGTGATGGCGATCGGGTTGTCTTAGTCGATTCGGAAGGCCATTTAATCGATGGTGATCAAATACTTTATATTATCGCCAAAGACCGACATCAACGAGGAGTACTGCATGGAGGTGTTGTTGGGACTCAAATGAGCAATTATGGGTTGGAAATGGCAATCACAAATTTGGGTATTCCCTTTATGCGCTCCCGAGTCGGTGACCGCTATGTCTTAGAGGTGTTACGTGAAAGAGATTGGAAAATTGGAGGAGAGACTTCAGGACATATCGTATGCCTTGATAAAACAACTACTGGTGATGGAATAGTTGCTGCACTCCAAGTATTGTCCATCATGATAAAACAAGGTAAAAGCCTGCAACAGCTTACTCAAGGAATCACCTTATTACCACACAGCCTAGTCAATTTGAAAACAAACTACGCGAATCTCTTAGCAGTACATACTCAAGTAATCGAAGTTGTGAGGGCACTAGAGACAAGCTTGAATGGTGAGGGAAGAGTATTCCTCAGACCTTCAGGGACTGAACCACTATTACGGGTTATGGTGGAAGGTATAGACGAGTCTATAGTACGTAAGCATGCGCAAAAACTTTGTGATGATATTAGTTTGATTGAGAGAAATTTGAATGTTTAGTGATAAATATGAGCAGTTATTTCATATTATTATGAGCTATTAATAAAAAAAACACGATAGGACTACACATCTGGATTTAGTTTGGGTATAGTCCGCAGTTGGAAGCGAGAGGACTTACCCCATGAGGCAAAAAATAGTTGCTGGCAATTGGAAGATGAACGGTCAAATGCAGCAGGTGACTCAAGTAACTGAAGCACTTAAGTCGCTGTTAGACTATCCAAGTAAAGCCACAGTTGTAGTGATGCCACCAGCTATTTTTATTCCTAAAGTTAAAGAGTTACTTTCTGGATCTATTATTGATATAGGTGCTCAGAATGTTTATCCAAAAGACTTTGGTGCCTATACGGGTGAGATATCTGCACCGATGCTCAAAGATTTTAATTGCAGTTACGTTTTGGTGGGTCATTCAGAACGAAGACATAGCTTCCATGAAGATGAAAATTTTGTGGCGCAAAAATTCCACCATGTCAAAGATCATGGTATGATACCTGTTCTTTGTGTCGGTGAAACGCTAAATGAGCGTGAAAAAGGACAGACAGAGGAAGTAATTGCGAAGCAATTACTCGCAGTAAGTGAGCATGATAAAAATTGTTTTCGTGATTGTGTCGTCGCTTATGAACCTGTTTGGGCAATAGGCACGGGGAAAACTGCATCACCAGAACAAGCACAGGACGTACATCAGTTTATTAGAAAACTGGTTGCAGAAATAAATAATAATGATGCTGAGCATCTAACGCTTCTCTACGGAGGCAGTGTCAATGAAAGTAATGCCAAGACATTATTTGACATGCCTGATGTTGATGGTGGCTTAGTAGGCGGAGCATCGTTGAACGCGAAACAGTTTGTGGAAATTGTGAAATGTATCAATTGATATTAATGCTTCATGTGGTAGTTGCTATAGTCTTAATTGGCTTGGTACTTATCCAGCATGGTAAAGGGGCCGATATAGGCGCAGCTTTTGGATCTGGGGCATCAAATACATTATTTGGTAGCCAAGGAACCGGAGGCTTTTTATTTAAATTAACTGGTGGTCTGGCGTTGACCTTTTTTGTCACCAGTTTATTGTTATCTTATCTAGTGTCTGTTCAGTATCAAAAAGCAGAACAGCCGATGGTTCCTCAGCAAACACATGTTCCTGTGAATACAATTCCAGTACCCGCTGATAACAATGAAAAAAATAAATAAGAATGGTACTTCTTTCGTAAACAAAGAAAAAAGATAGGAAGTGAATAGATAATAAAAAGAATATGCCGAAGTGGTGGAATTGGTAGACACGCCGTCTTGAGGGGGCGGTGGCGTAAGCCGTGCCGGTTCGAGTCCGGCCTTCGGCACCATTTTAATCCGTGCAAGGTGAAGAAATGCTATCACAATATTTACCTGTTCTCGTTTTCATAATTGTCGGATTGGCGTTAGGTTTGGCAATGATCGGAGCGGGTTCTCTATTTTCAAAGCACCAACCTGATGAAGCTAAAAACTCTCCATATGAATGCGGATTTGGAGCTTTTGAAAGCTCTCACATTCCTTTTGATGTACGATTTTATCTTGTTGCTATATTGTTCATTATTTTCGATTTAGAAACCGCGTTCTTTTTTCCGTGGGCTCTAGTATTACGCAAAATTGGTTGGTTTGGTTTTGCCGGAATGATGTTGTTTTTAGGATTATTAGTTATTGGTTTAATTTATGAATGGAAACGCGGCGCATTAGAGTGGGAGTAGTTTTAAGAGTGCTGACCTATTCACTTCTGACCGATTGAGCAAAATAGCGCAAAGAGATCAGAGGTGGAGTTTTGTTTATTAATTATTTAACTGCTTAGAGGCTAACTATGGCGGTTGCAGAATTGCAAAAGAGTGGCTTTGTAACGACTTCAGTCGAGAAACTTGTCGGATGGGCACGTAGTGGTTCTATGTGGCCTATGACTTTTGGTTTGGCATGTTGTGCTGTGGAAATGATGCACTGCGGTGCCGCACGTTACGATTTAGATCGTTTTGGGATTATTTTCCGCCCCAGTCCACGTCAATCAGACGTAATGATTGTTGCCGGAACCTTATGCAATAAAATGGCTCCAGCCTTACGCAAAGTTTATGATCAAATGCCTGACCCGCGATGGGTTATTTCTATGGGTTCATGCGCAAATGGTGGTGGATATTACCATTACTCTTATTCAGTAGTTCGCGGATGCGATCGTATTGTTCCTGTAGATGTTTATGTGCCAGGTTGTCCTCCAACTGCAGAAGCGCTACTTTATGGCATTATTCAATTGCAGAACAAAATCAGGCATAAAAAAATCTTAGAAGCTTAAGAACATCAAAGGTGCATATGAGATGACAAAAAATGATTATTTGGTTGAACAGCTGAAGACTGAATTAGCAAGTCATATAAGTAACATAATCGTTGCTCATGATGAAGTAACAATTGAATGTGACGCAGCGAATTTAAAAGGTATGATGCTTGAGTTGCGTGATTTGGAAGCATTTCATTTTGATCAGCTTATCGATCTGTGTGCCGTCGATTATTTGCTGTATGGTGAATACGATTGGGAAACAGATTCAGCAACTGAAAGTGGTTTTTCTCGTGGAGTGGAGCGCCAAGAAGCTAAAGCGTACGCATTAAATAAACCTCGTTTTGCAGTAGTCTATCACTTGCTTTCAACTAAAAAGAATCAACGTTTGCGCGTTAAAGTATTTCTTGATGAATCACATTTAATTGTTCCTTCAGTACATCAGCTGTGGAAAGGTGCAGATTGGTTTGAACGAGAAGCATATGATTTATACGGTGTTTTATTCGATGGCCATCCAGATTTAAGACGTATTTTGACTGATTATGGTTTTATAGGACATCCGTTCCGTAAAGATTTTCCTGTCAGTGGTCATGTTGAAATGCGTTATGATGCAAAACTTGAAAAGGTTATTTATGCTCCTGTAGATATTGAGCCAAGAGTTTTGGTGCCCAATGTTATTCGTAATGATAACCGTTACATTGGCAATAAAGAGGGCGAATGATGATTGAGTTAAAGAATTATACTTTAAATTTTGGTCCACAACACCCAGCAGCACACGGAGTTTTACGCTTGGTTCTTGAACTTGAGGGTGAGACGATAATTCGTGCGGATCCGCATATAGGTCTGCTGCATCGAGCTACAGAAAAATTAGTTGAAACAAAACCTTACCTACAAAGTATTGGCTACATGGATAGACTGGATTATGTGTCCATGATGTGTAATGAGCATGCTTATGTTCGCTCAATAGAAAAATTACTTGGTGTTGAGGTGCCATTACGCGCTCAATACATTCGTACCCTGTTTGATGAAGTGACTCGTGTTTTGAATCATCTCCTCTGGTTAGGTGCTATAGCATTGGACATAGGGGCGATGACCGTATTTTTATATTGCTTCAGAGAGCGAGAAGACCTCTTTGACTGTTACGAAGCAGTATCTGGGGCACGCATGCATGCCACATATTATAGACCTGGCGGTGTTGCTCGTGATCTGCCTGATACTATGCCCAAGTATAAAGCATCAAGATGGCATAGTGACCGTGAAGTTGAAAAGCTCAATGAGCATCGAGAAGGCAGTTTACTCGATTTTCTGTGGGCATTTACTGAACGATTTCCTCGTTGTGTTGATGAATATGAAACCTTATTAACCGACAATAGAATCTGGAAACAGCGTACCGTTGAGATTGGTATTGTTTCTCCAGAAAATGCTTTGCAATGGGGATTCACAGGTCCCATGTTGCGAGGTTCAGGAATTGCTTGGGATTTACGTAAAAAGCAAAGCTACGCCGTATATGATCGCGTGGACTTTGATATTCCTGTAGGAAAAACAGGAGATTGTTACGATCGCTATTTAGTGCGAGTAGAAGAGCTAAGACAGTCAAATCGTATCATGCGACAATGTATTGAATGGCTTAGAACAAACCCTGGTCCAGTTCGAGTCGATGATCACAAAATTACACCGCCGCGTCGTGTCGAAATGAAAGAAGATATGGAATCATTAATCCATCACTTTAAATTATTTACTGAAGGTTTTTGCTTGCCGCGCGGTGAGGTTTATAGTGCTGTAGAAGCACCTAAAGGTGAGTTCGGTATTTATATGGTGTCTGATGGTGCGAATAAACCTTATAGAATGAAAATTCGTGCGCCTGGATTTGCCCATTTGTCCAGTTATGATGAAATGACAAGAGGACATATGCTTGCTGATGGTGTGGCTATTTTAGCGAGCCAGGATATTGTGTTTGGTGAAATTGATCGTTAATTTTGTGGTATGTCGTCTTATATTATTGTTGCCATGACATGCCAGGCAATTCCAAATTAAATTAGAAAGGTTTAGAAATGTCTGATAATTCAGCAAAAATATTACATCAGTTGGTGTCGGCAGAGAGAATAAAAGACATTGATCATTGGATAGCCAAATATCCAAAAGATCAAAAACAATCTGCAGTCATGAGTACCTTAAGAATTGTCCAGGAAGAACATGGCCACTTAAATACAGAGTTAATGGATGCAGTAGCTGACTATCTTGATATGCCTAATATTGCCGTATACGAAGTGTCAAGTTTCTATACTATGTATGAGCACAAACAGATCGGTCGGCATGCAATAAACGTATGCACCAACATTTCGTGCATGCTACGGAACTCAGCGGCAATCGTTGACTATTTGGAAAAGAAATTAGACGTTAAATTAGGCGGAACCACCGATGACGGGCGTTTTACTTTAAGACCTGTTGAGTGTCTAGGTGCGTGTGTTAATGCCCCGATGATGCAGGTGGACAAGGATTATCATGAGAATCTGACTCCTGAATCCATAGACAAAGTGTTGGAACAATACCAGTAAAAGATAGAGGTGGTTGCCGTGGTTGAATTAAATCAAGTGTGTTATAGAACATTTCACCTGCCAGAACCTTGGACACTATCTACTTATGAAAGTGTTGGTGGGTACAGTTCATGGAGAAAAATATTAAAAGAACAAACTTCTCCACAATCGATTATTGATGAACTCAAAACTTCTGCTTTACGTGGGCGTGGTGGTGCTGGATTTCCCACGGGCTTAAAGTGGAGTTTTATGAATCGCAATACGTCAATACAAAAATACGTAGTGTGTAATTCTGATGAAGGTGAACCAGGTACATGCAAGGATCGAGAGATACTTACTCTAAATCCACACCAACTGATAGAAGGAATGGCGATTGCTGGCTACACAATGGGGGCAACTGTAGGATACAACTACATTCGAGGCGAATTTTGGTTGCCTTACGAACGCATAGAAGCGGCATTAAAAGAAGCGTATGCCGCAGGGTTACTGGGCAAAAATATTTTGGGCTCAGGCTTCGATTTTGATTTATACAACCATTTAGGTGCTGGAGCATACATTTGTGGTGAAGAAACCGCATTGTTGAATTCAATAGAAGGCAAAAAAGGTCAGCCGCGATTTAAACCGCCTTTTCCAGCTAATTATGGATTATATGGCAGACCTACGACCATCAATAATACAGAAACGTTTGCTTCTGTACCGGCCATTATGGAAAAAGGTGGTGAGTGGTTTTTAAAATTGGGACGACCTAATAATGGTGGTGCCAAGTGCTTTAGCGTGAGCGGCCACGTCAATAAACCAGGAAATTTTGAGATTCCTCTTGGAACTCCGTTTAAGACATTGCTTGATTTAGCCGGTGGTGTTCTGGAAGGTAGAAAAATTAAAGCTGTGATCCCTGGAGGAACTTCTATGCCTGTCTTGCCTGGTGAGGTAATGATGGGGCTGGATATGGATTATGACAGTATACAAAAAGCCGGCTCAGGATTGGGATCGGGTGCTGTAATTATAATGGATGAAACAACCTGTATGGTTGATGCTTTGTATCGTATTGCCGAGTTTTATATGGATGAGTCATGCGGTCAATGTACCCCATGTCGTGAAGGCACGGGTTGGTTAGTTCGTTTACTGCACCGAATCAAAGACGGCCATGGGGAGCACGGTGACGTAGAAAAATTAGTTAATGTTGCGAATAATATCGAAGGGCGCACAATTTGTGCATTAGGTGAGGCAGCAGCTTGGCCGGTGCAAAGTTTTGTTAAGCATTTCCGCGATGAGTTTGAAGATTTCGTGAAGCATAAACGCTCGATTGTCGCAGCATAATTGAAAAGGTTTGACCATGACTACTACTATTGAAATCGACGGAAAAACATTTGAAGCAGAAAATGGCAAAATGATCATCGAAGTTGCTGATGAAGCAGGTATCCATATACCACGTTTTTGCTATCATAAAAAATTATCTGTGTCTGCAAATTGCCGCATGTGTTTGGTGGAAGTAGAAAATGGCAGAAAACCTGTTCCTGCCTGCGCAACACCAATTACCAATGGGATGAAGGTTTTTACCAAATCGAAAGAAGCATTGCATTCACAAAAAGTAGTGATGGAATTTCTACTTATTAATCATCCACTTGATTGCCCTATTTGTGATCAAGGTGGAGAGTGCGAATTACAAGATGTTTCCATGGGGTTTGGCGCTGATGAATCGGAGTATACAGAAACAAAACGCTCTGTAAACGACGACGATTTAGGTGTACTTATATCTACTGAAATGACTCGCTGCATTCATTGTACTCGCTGCGTTCGCTTTGGTGAGGAAATTGCTGGTTTAAGAGAACTGGGCGCGACTGGACGTGGCGAACACATGCAAATTGGTACGTACGTACAACACAGCATGAAATCCGAAGTTTCAGGAAATATTATTGATTTATGCCCAGTTGGTGCCTTAACGTCTAAACCTTTTCGTTTTACAGCAAGAGCGTGGGAAATTACACAACATGACAGCGTAGCACCTCATGATTGCCTGGGATCGAATGTTTACCTGCACACGCGCCGAAATGAATTAATGCGCGCTGTTCCTAAAGAAAGTGAAACGATTAATGAAACATGGCTTTCTGATAGAGACCGATTTAGCTACTTGGGCTTAAAAAGCTCAGCAAGAGCAAGCCAACCGCAAATAAAGCGTAATGGCCAATGGGAAGCTGTAGATTGGGAAACTGCTTTAAAGTTTGCTGCAGATGGTTTAGCGCGAGTCATAAAACAAAACGGTCCAGAACAAGTGGCCGCTTTTGCCTCCAGCTCATCTACTTTGGAAGAAATGTACCTATTACAAAAGTTAATGCGTGAAATCGGGGTTCATAATCTTGACCATCGATTACAACAGGTAGATTTTAAAGATCAGGACAATCAAGCATCAACTCCGAAAAGCGCTTTGCCGTATGCAGAGGTCGAATTGCAAAATTCAATTGTGTTGATTGGATGCAATATCGATAGAGAAGTTCCTCTAGCTGGTGTTCGTGTGCGTAAAGCGTTCCGTAATGGAGCCAAAATTTATGCGATCAATCCTGTCGATTTTGAATATCGCTTCGATCTAAACGAGCGGATTGTCATTTCCCCATTAGAAATGCCAATGCAATTGGCAAAACTTGCATTAGCTCTTTGTGATGATATAAAAGTTTTACCTGAAGAAGTACAAAAATTAGTAATAGGCCTGGAGCTGAATGATGCCGTAAAACATATGGCTAAATCACTGAAAGAAGAAAAAGCGTGTTTAATTACTGGTGCCCTATGCGAAAATCATCCTGAAGCTTCTTTATTGCGTACTTTAATTTTCCAAATTGAAAAATTAAGCAGTGCGAAAGCATTAAGGCTTACAACAGGTGCAAATGCTGCAGGAGCTTGGATGGCGGGTATGTTACCCCACCGAACTACAGCAGGAAAAGCGGATTCAACTCCTGGAATGGATGTACAAGCGGCTTTACATGCCAAGCTTAAAGGGTATTTTCTGATGGGAGTAGAACCAGGCTTTGATTTTGCCAACCCTGCGGGTGCGCGACAGTCCATGCTTGGTGCTGAGTTCGTCGTATTGATGTCTGCCTACAATCATGACTCAATGCGTGACTATGCTGATGTGATTTTACCAATGGCTCCTTATGCTGAAACATCAGGAACTTACATTAACGTAGATAATACTTGGCAAACAGTTAAAGGAGCTTTAAGTCCACATGGTGAAGCTCGACCTGGTTGGAAAATATTAAGAGTCTTAGGTAATTTGTTGCACTGTAATGGTTTTGAATATATGTCGACTGAAGAAATTTTGTCTGAAATAAAGCAGAGTGTTGCTATTACAATGGAGCAAGAATATACACCATATTATCCTGAGTGCTTGCCTGTACTGAACCAAACTTTAGTTCGAGTAGGTGAGTGGCCTCTCTATCGTAGCGATGCAATTGTGCGAAATGCCAAAGAGTTGCAGTTATGTGCTGCGGCTGAATCAGCATGCATACGTATTAGCCCCGCAACTGCAGACCGATTGAATTTAGACGATATTGCTACTGTATCTCAGGGAGATATTGAGATAACATTGCCGCTCATACGTGATGAGCGCATTGCGGCTGATGTTGTATGTGTAGCAAACGCGATGCCTGAGACTGTAGATTTAGGTCATTCATTTGCTGCAATAACTATTAAGCGCTAGGAAGGTACGAAAATGCTGCAAGATATTAGCATATTAATTTGGGTCATCATTAAAATACTAGTAATCGTAATTCCATTACTATTATGTGTTGCATATCTCATTTATGCAGAGCGTAAAGTCATCGGTTACATTCAGGCGCGTATTGGTCCCAATCGTGTTGGTGTAAAAGGCTTGTTACAGCCAATTGCCGATTTAGTGAAGTTAATTACTAAAGAAATTATTGTTCCCACGCGATCGAACAAATACCTTTTTGTCGCTGCGCCCTTATTTGCGTTAGTCCCTGCTTTAGCTGGATGGGCAGTAGTTCCCTTTCAAGAAGGCGTTGTTCTTGCAAACATTAATGCGGGTGTACTTTATATTTTTGCAATGAGTTCACTGGGTGTTTACGGCGTGTTGATTGCTGGCTGGGCATCGAACTCGAAATATGCGATGTTTGGTGCTTTGCGAAGTACCGCTCAAACCGTATCATACGAAATTGCCATGGGCTTTGCGTTAGTTGGTGTGTTGTTGGCTGCAGGAAGTATGAATCTTACTGACATTGTCAACTCTCAAAAGGGAGGCATTTTACATTGGTGGTTCATCCCTTTGCTCCCACTCTTTTTAACCTTCTGGATTGCTGGTGTTGCAGAAACAAATAGAGCACCTTTTGATTTGGCTGAAGGGGAGTCTGAAATTGTTGCCGGATTTCACGTTGAATATTCAGGAATAGGGTTTGCGTTATTTTTCCTTTCAGAATACGCCAGTATGATTCTTATTTCTGTGTTACTCAGCATATTATTTCTTGGTGGTTGGATGTCACCTTTTGAAGGGATACCTGTTTTAGAAAATATCTTCTTTGTAGTACCTGGTTTTGTTTGGTTACTCGTAAAAATTAGCTTTTTCCTTTTTGTTTATTTATGGGTTCGGGCTACTTTTCCACGTTATCGTTATGACCAGCTTATGCGCTTAGGTTGGAAAGTACTCATTCCAGTAACCATTGTTTGGATTATTGTAACTGCTTTAATGGTTGTTACCCATCTTAAACCCTGGTTTTGATGATTAATAGAGAAGTCGATGAAAAAAGCATATCAAAATATTAAATACTACTTACGCAGTTTTCTTCTATTGGAATTATTATCGGGTTTAAAGCTAACCGGTAAATATTTCTTTAAGAAAAAAATAACAGTCCAGTTTCCTGAAGAACAGACACCTATTTCTCCTCGTTTCAGAGGATTGTTGGCACTGCGCCGCTATCCTAATGGCGAGGAACGATGCATTGCATGCAAATTATGTGAGGCAGTTTGTCCTGCTTTAGCGATAACTATAGAATCAGAACCACGTGAAGATGGCTCTCGACGTACAACCCGCTATGATATTGACATGTTCAAATGCATCAATTGTGGTTTGTGTGAAGAATCCTGCCCTGTCGACTCTATAGTTGTAACCACGATCCATCATTATCATGTGAGTGAGCGTGGACAAAATATTATGACTAAAGAAAAGCTCCTGGCACTTGGTGATTTAATGGAGCCAAAACTTGCAGCAGACAGAGCTGCTGATGAAAAATACCGATAACGGGGTTATTTATGCATGAATCATTAATTCAAACCATTTTTTATGTTTTTGCCTCTTTGGCATTATGTTCTGCATTTATGGTGATTATTCAAGATAATCCCGTACGCAGCGTTTTATTTCTCGTGCTTACATTTTTTGCCAGCGCCATTTTATGGATACTTGCAGAAGCGGAGTTTCTTGCACTGATTTTAGTATTGGTTTATGTAGGTGCAGTGATGACGCTGTTCATCTTTGTGGTTATGATGCTCAATATTGACATTGAGATATGGAACAGCCACTACAAGCGGTATTTACCATTTGGTTTAATTCTGGTTGCATTATTAACCGGATTATTAATGGTTTCTATTCCACCAGGTACATTTAAATCCAATGTTGAAACGCAAAATAACGCGATCAGTTCTCAATTTTTGGATGTTGCACAAGAAAATACTCCTGGAGCGGTACAGCATTTTTTAACTAATACTGAAGCACTGGGTATGGTTTTATATACTGATTATTTGCTTGCTTTTGAAATTGCCGCAGTGGTGTTGCTTATCGCAATTATTTCTGCAATTACTTTGGTGCATAGAGGCCCAAGAAAGTCGAAGAGACAAGATGTAAAACAACAAATTTTAACGCGTAAAAACCAACGGGTTGAATTAATTAATATGAAAGCAGAAAAATAATATTGGGGAATTCCTATGATACCTATTAATAATTACCTGATGCTTGGCGCAATTTTATTTGGCTTTGGGCTTATTGGCATTATGATGAATCGCAGAAACATCATTTTGCTTTTGGTATGTATTGAATTAATGTTACTTGCAGTGAACACTAATTTTATTGCATTTTCCCATTATTATAGTGAGATAAGTGGTCAAGTCTTTGTCTTTTTTATTTTAACAGTTGCTGCTGCCGAAGCAGCGATTGGTTTAGCCCTAGTGATGTTGCTTTTTAGAAACCGAGGTAACATTAACGTTGATAAAATGAATCATTTAAAAGGTTAACACTGTGAGTCTTCAACAACTTTGTCTAATAATTGTTCTTGCACCGCTTGCTGGCTCTCTAATAGCTGGTTTTTTTCGTAACCAAATAGGACGAGTCGGAGCTCATACCATAACGATCTTGGGGATTTCAATTTCGCTATTGGTATCAATATGTATTGCCTGGCAGTTTTTTTCAGGCCATATCTCCACTGTAAATACAGTGGTGTATCACTGGGCGACAGGTGGTTTAATACTCCCATTTGAATTTAACATCGGATTTTTGATTGACCCTTTAAGTGTGGTCATGCTCGTTACAGTCAATTTTGTCTCCTTGCTTGTGCATATCTACAGTATTGGATATATGGCAGATGATGATGGCTATCAACGATTTTTTAGTTATATTTCTTTATTTACATTCATGATGCTGATGCTGGTGAGTGCCAATAATTTCTTGCAGTTATTTTTTGGCTGGGAAGGAGTTGGTCTTGTTTCGTATTTGCTTATCGGCTTCTGGTATCAAAAGGAATCTGCAATTGAAGGCAGTTTAAAAGCCTTTCTTGTAAACCGAGTCGGAGATTTTGGTTTCCTTATCGGTATCGCTTTAGTTTTTGCTTATACTGGAAGTATTGATTATACAACGGTATTCCAAAGTGCTAATTATCTGGCAAGTCAAAGTATTGAGTTATTCCACGGCCACTCCTGGTCTTTAATCACCGTAATTTGTTTGGCTTTGTACGTTGGGGCTATGGGTAAATCGGCTCAAATACCGTTACATGTTTGGCTGCCTGAATCAATGGAAGGTCCTACACCTATTTCCGCACTGATCCATGCTGCAACCATGGTTACTGCGGGTGTATTTATGATCGCTCGTATTTCGCCTCTTATTGAGTTTTCGACAACTGCATTAAGCGTTGTGCTTGTTATTGGCGCAAGTGGTGCACTGTTTACCGGTATTATTGCTTTGGTAATGAACGATATCAAACGCGTTGTCGCTTATTCCACCTTATCACAACTTGGCTATATGATGGTAGGAATGGGAGCTTCAGCCTATAGCGCTGGCATGTTTCATTTGCTTACCCATGCATGCTTTAAAGCATTATTGTTCCTTGGTGCCGGCTCTGTAATTATTGGGATGCATCATGAGCAAGACATGCGAAAAATGGGTGGCCTATGGAATAAAATGCCAATTACTTACATAACCTATGTTATCGGCTCATTGGCTTTATGCGCATTTCCGCCTTTTTCCGGGTTTTACTCAAAAGATACTATTATTGAAGCCGCTCAATTATCACAAATCCCTGGCAGCAGCTATGCTTATTTTTGTGTTGTAGTGGGCGCTGGTGTTACAGCATTGTATACATTTAGATCCTTATTTATGACGTTTCATGGTAAGCCTCGTATGGATGAACATACATTAAGCCATATTCATGAATCACCTTGGGTGGTGTGGCTTCCACTGGTTTTACTGACGATACCATCCATCATATTAGGTTATGTCCTGTACATGCCAATATTATTTGATCAACCCAGTTTACTTAGTTCTTCATTATTTATATTGCCACAGCATAATGTTTTAGCTGAGCTTGCCCATGAAGTGAGTTCTCCTTTTGAAAGCATGTTGCATTCAGTCACTTCGTTTACTTTATGGATAACCATAGCAGGTACTGTAATTGCGTGGATTTGCTATATAGCTGTTCCATCGATTCCCAGTTACTTAGCGCGTTATTTTTCACTTATTTATAAGATCCTAATCAATAAATATGGATTTGATGCATTCAATAATCTGGTCTTTGTAAAAGGTTCTAAGGGTATAGGGCGTTTATTTTACAGTGTTGGCGATCAGAAGTTGATTGATGGAATGGTAGTGAATGGCAGTAGCCGACTGGTTAGATGGTTTGCTGCTAAAGGTCGTACCATTCAAAGTGGTTATCTGTATCATTATGCAGCAATAATGGTTTTTGGATTGCTTGGATTTTTATGCTGGTTGATACTCGGCTAATATAGGGTGAAGGTATGCATTATTTTCTCAATCTACTTATTTGGTTGCCGATAATAGGCGGTGTTTTTGTTCTTCTCGCTGGATATGATCGTAGCCCGAATATTTCGCGTTACTTGGCTTTATTTACGGTAATACTCTGTTTATTACTTTGTATTCCTCTGGTTTCAGGATTTGATACTAAAGTTTTAGGCATGCAATATCTTGAAGAGTTTCCATGGATGCCTGCATTGGGTATTAGTTACAGCCTGGGTATCGATGGGATGTCACTGTTGTTAATCGTACTCAGCATTTTTACCAATTTGATTGTAATCCTTGCAACTTGGGACAGTATTACCAATAGAGTCGCACAGTATTTATCTGCTTTTTTGATCATGCAAGGGTTGTTGGTAGGCGTCTTCTCTGCTTTAGATGCAATTTTATTTTACGTCTTCTGGGAAGCAACTCTGATTCCAATGTATTTGATTATTGGTATATGGGGTTCGGACAATCGAGTCTACGCAGCCATTAAGTTTTTCTTATATACCTTCTTGGGCTCGGTACTGATGCTAGCCAGCTTTTTATATATGGGTTATATCGCGGGTACATTCAATATCGAAGCGTTTTATGCAATTAAACTCGGTATGACTGCGCAAACTCTAATTTTCATTGCCTTTTTCCTCGGATTTGCAATCAAGATCCCTATGTTTCCAGTGCATACATGGTTACCCGATGCTCATACTGAAGCACCTGCTGGTGGCTCGGTTGTTTTAGCAGCGATTTTACTAAAGCTGGGTGCTTACGGATTTATTCGCTTTTCTTTACCCATAGTTCCTGATGCATGCAGTCGCTATGCTGGTGTGATGATTGCGTTATCTCTCATTGCAATTGTTTACATTGCTTTAGTTGCAATCATTCAAAAGGATATGAAGCGACTCATCGCGTATTCGTCAATTTCTCATATGGGATTTGTTACCTTAGGATCATTTGCCATATTTGCTATTGCCAAACAAAATGGCTTGAGTGCTGCAGGGTTGATATTGGAAGGCTCAATTGTGGTGATGATTTCGCATGCTTTTGTCTCAAGCGCACTTTTTGCAGGAGTGGGTTATATTTATGACCGTATGCATACACGCCAATTATCTGATTTTGGTGGCGTTGTTAATACTATGCCGGTGTTTGCTTCATTCTTTATGCTCTTCTGTATGGCAAACGCAGGGCTGCCAGGAACTTCTGGGTTCGTTGGTGAGTTTATGGTGATATTAGGTTCATTAAAGGCCGGTTTTTGGGTTACATTCTGGGCTGCTACTACACTAATCACTGCAGCAGGGTACAATCTCTGGATGTACAAGCGAGTTATTTTTGGTCCTGTGGCGAACGAAAAAGTAGCAGCATTAAAAGACCTTACTGGCTTTGAGTTAAGCGCTTATGTGTTACTTGCTTTTATGGTTATCGCTATGGGTGTTTATCCTAAGCCATTCTTAGAGTACATACATCAAACTGTAAGCCATACTCTAGCATTAGCAAGTCAAACAAAATTGTAATCAAGGTTAATTAATATGACAGCACTAGTTGAAAACATCCATGTGGCCTTACCGGAAATAATAATATTAGCCACCGCATGTATTGCATTGCTTGGCGATTTATTTTTTCGACATCGGTATAAAGCAATTGCTTATTACATTTCCTGTTTTGGTTTAATCATCGCTGCTCTTGTTAGTTTCCTTTATATTGGAATGTATAATGGCATCACGTTAAATGGTTTATTTATTAGTGATGATGTTGCGCATTTAATGAAAATATTTATTTATCTAACAGTCCTGCTCAGTTTTGTTTATTCAAGAAACTACATCGATGAGCGTCAAATGCCATCCGGTGATTATTATGTTTTAGGTATATTCTCTACTTTGGGAATGATGATACTTGTTTCGGCTCATTCTCTTTTAACCATTTTCCTTGGTTTGGAATTATTGTCGCTTCCTTTATATGCGATGACTGCAATTCGACGAACCGATGGAGATGCTTCTGAAGCAGCGATCAAATACTTCGTTATGGGCTCTATTGCATCAGCAATGCTTTTATATGGTATCTCATTAATCTATGGAGCTACAGGTAAATTAGATCTATTAGATGTTGCCAATGCAATCGCAGCCAATTGGCAACAGCGAAGTACTTTATTGTCATTTGCATTAGTATTTATTGTATCTGGGGTTGCTTTTAAATTGGCAGCAGTGCCTTTTCATATGTGGGCGCCGGATGTATACCAGGGAGCACCGAGCTCTGTAACATTATTTCTAAGTGCTGCACCAAAAATAGCTGCTTTAGGCATGGCTTTTCGATTGCTAACCATCGGACTAATTGATATTAGCGCTCAGTGGCAACAAATTTTGTTAGTTATTACTTTATTATCTACTGGTTTAGGTAATTTATTTGCGGTAGTACAAAACAGTATTAAACGATTATTAGCCTATTCAGCAATATCACATATTGGATATGCTTTATTCGGTATTCTCGCTGCAAGTGCCGCAGGTTATTCAGCCGCACTTTATTATATTCTCGTTTATTCAATTACTTCTGCAGCAGCATTTGGCTTGGTTGTTTTAATGTCGAGTCAAGGAATGGAAATTGACAGTGTTGATGATTTGAAAGGGCTTAATAAAAGAAATCCTTGGTTGGCATTTATGATGTTACTCGTAATGTTTTCTATGGCGGGTGTTCCGCCAACAGTTGGTTTCTTTACCAAACTACTTGTGCTTAAAGCATTAGTCGATGTGCAAATGACATGGGTTGCTGTAGTTGGTTTATTTTTTACCGTTATCGGCGCTTATTATTATCTAAGAATTGTTAAGTTAATGTATTTTGATAAGCCAGTACATGTAGAGCCAGTAATTATCAATAAAGGAAATATGGTCATATATTCTCTTAATTGCCTGTCATTGCTTTATTTAGGTATCTTTCCAGGAGCCTTAATTGTCGCATGCATTAATGCGTTTGCGACCTAGTTAATCGTAATTTGATTTTATATTGGTAAAAGTGATTTTTTTGTTACATGACTCACATTAATTTACAATCTTAAGCAAAAGTACTTGCTAAGAGAGGAGACTCTCAGTATACTTGCCTTCAGTTGACGCGGGGTGGAGCAGCCTGGTAGCTCGTCGGGCTCATAACCCGAAGGTCGTAGGTTCAAATCCTGCCCCCGCTACCACTTATTAAGAACCCCATTTATGGGGTTTTTTATTACGTTAAATTTGTAACTGCACTAAGAGACAGTAACCCTGAAAAGGAGAAACTGAACTCTGGAATTGCTATTTGTGTTAAAAAATTTCTAGAGTTATCCCTTCACACTTTCCTCGGTTGCTATACTGGATTTGTATTAGGGCCTATGCCCCTTTTTACTTTGTTAATACTATGATACAAGATGAATTGGAACATTTATTAGCTCCTGCAATTAATGATATGGGCTACGAACTTTGGGGATGTGAATACCTTTCACAAGGCAGACATTCCCTGCTGCTTATCTATATTGATAAAGCTGATGGAATCGGGATTGAAGATTGTGAAGCAGTCAGTCATCAAGTGAGTGCTATGCTTGATGTCGAGGACCCTATCCCTGGAAATTACAGTTTAGAAGTATCATCGCCAGGGATACCTAGACCTCTATTTAAAAGTTGGCAATACCAACGTTATATAGGCTCAGAGATCCAGGTGAAAGCTTTTAAGCCTGTTGGTGGTAAACGTAAATTTACGGGGACTATAGTTTCAGTATCTGAGAATTCTTTAGTACTGAATATAAATGATGAGAATCAAGAATTACTTTTTTCAAATATTGTGAAAGCAAATTTGACAGCGTAGAGAGGCGAACAATGAGCAAAGAATTGTTACTGGTTGCAGAGGCGTTATCAAACGAAAGAGGTGTCAGTAAAGATGTTATTTTACTTGCCATTCAGGCCGCATTAGAGTCTGCAACTCGCAAGATCTTTGGATTGGACATTGGAGTACTAATTAAACTCGATCCCCGCACTGGTGAATATGAAACATTCAGATATTGGGATGTAATTAATGATGATGAATTAGAACATCCTGATCGCCAATTAACGCTTGAACAAGCTAAAGAACGTAGTCCAGCAATCAAAATCGGTGAGCGCATAGAAGAATCAATTCCATCTATTGAATTTGGTCGTATTGAGGCGCAAGCAGCTCGACAAGTGATTATGCAAAAGGTTCGTGAAGCGGAGCGGGAGCTTGTAATTGACCAATTCAGAAGCAAGTTGGGCCAGCTGATTTACGGAACAGTCAAAAAAGTAACACGTGATAATGTGATCATTGATTTAGGTGGTAAAGCAGAAGCATTTTTACCTCGTACGGAAATGCTGCCGCATGAAATGTTCCGTCCAAACGACAGAGTACGCGCGTATTTATATGAGATAATACCACAAGCTCGCGGACCGCAATTGTTTGTAAGTCGTACGCGCAATGAAATGCTTATTGAACTGTTTCGCATTGAAGTACCAGAAATTGGTGAAAATGTTATTGATGTTAAAGCGGCTGCACGAGATCCCGGTAATCGAGCTAAAATCGCAGTCAAAACAAATGATGGTCGTATTGATCCAGTTGGTGCTTGCGTAGGTATGCGTGGTGCACGCGTCCAGGCTGTTTCGAGTGAACTTGGTGGTGAGCGTGTAGATATTATCCTATGGGATGATAATCCAGCCCAATTGGTTATAAATGCCATGGCTCCAGCGGATATCTCGTCAATTGTTGTTGATGAAGATACGCATACAATGGATTTAGCGGTAGAGAAAGATCAATTATCACAAGCTATTGGTCGAAATGGACAAAATGTTCGTCTGGCAAGTCAGTTAACTGGCTGGACTTTAAATGTTATGACGACAGATGAATTTGAAAATAAGAATTTAGAAGAATCAAGTAAAATTGTTAAGTTATTTACTGCTGCGCTGGAAATCGATGAAGAAATTGCTGCATTACTCGTAGCGCATGGTTTTTCTTCTCTTGAGGAAATTGCTTATGTGCCCAAGGAAGAATTACTGGCTATAGAAGAATTTGATGAAGAAATTGTTGAGGAATTAAGAAATAGGGCAAATGATAATTTGCTGACTATGGCACTTTCCTCTGGGAAAGGATTGTCGGGTACGCCTGATGAGTCTTTGCTTTCTATGGACGGTATGACTGAAGCGCTTGCAAATCAATTAGCAGCAAGAGGAATTACATCTATGGAAGATTTAGCAGAGCAATCTGTAGATGAATTGTTAGAAATTGAAGGAATGACTGAAGAAAAGGCCGGTACTTTAATTCTGAAGGCTAGAGAACCATGGTTTTTATAAGAACTATGGATTGAATTAATTAATGTGTTGCAATATGCAGTTTTATTCATATTTAATGAAATATGACTGTTAAAGGGGATTAAAATATGGCGGATGTGACGGTTAAACAATTAGCTCAAGTCGTTGGTATTCCGGTTGAGCGCTTATTGAACCAGTTACAGGAAGCAGGGTTGTCTTTTACCGATGATCAACAAACTGTGAATGAAGAGCAAAAGCGCATCCTACTCAATCATTTAAAAAGAAGCTCTGTGAGTGATGCTCATACTTCTCCTGAACGTATTACTTTAAGACGAAAAAGCTTGTCTCAAGTTACTGTTGGCCATGATGTTCATAGTGGAAAAACAGTAAATATTGAGGTACGCAAGAAAAAAGTTTTTGTGAAGCGTGCACCAGTAATAGAACAACCTGAAGCAGAAGAGTCACTCGTTACTCCTGAGGAAGACCATACTATTTCTGAGCAATCTTCTGTTGAGACGGTGCAAGAAGCGCCTGAAATCGATCTCTTAAATGAGTCTGTTGAAGTGGCTGCTGAAGTTGTTGAGTCACAACAAGCAGAACCAGCTGTTGAGCCCGTATCAGAAGAATCAGCTCAAGCTGCAGGGCAACCTGATGATCTATTAGAGGTGCTGGCTCCTGAAGTTGCAAAAGATTCATCTCCCGTTGAAGAAACGGCAGTGCATGCTGTAAAAGAAGAGCATAAAGCTGAAAAGACCAACAAAAAGAAACATACAGAGCAGGGGCAGGAATCAGAAATGTCTGATTTCAAAAAGGTTAAGAAAAAGCCTAAATATCAATCGTACGAGCGCGATGCAGACGAACAAGAGGGACCTCGCCGTGGTGGACGCAGTAAGTTCAAAAAACGCAAAGGCCTGGAGAAATCTGACAAGTATCGGGAAGCTGAAGAAACATTGACACATGGCTTCGCATTACCGACTGCGCCCGTAGTGAGAGAAGTTTTAATCCCCGAAACAATTACTGTTGCAGAGCTTGCAAAAAGAATGTCAGTAAAAGCAGCAGAAGTGATTAAAGTGATGATGTCACTCGGTGCGATGGCTACTATTAACCAGGTAATTGATCAAGAAACAGCGGTTATCGTAGTTGAAGAAATGGGACATAAGCCCCACGTCATTAAAGAAGATGCCATTGAAGTGGGCTTGGGTGAGTCCATCTCTATTGGTAGTCATACCGAATCAAGAGCTCCAGTAGTTACTATTATGGGGCATGTGGATCATGGTAAAACATCACTACTTGATTATATTCGTCGTACTAAAGTTGCTTCTGGAGAAGCAGGTGGAATTACGCAGCATATCGGTGCGTATCATGTGGATACACCTAAAGGTGTTATTACCTTCTTAGATACACCAGGCCACGCCGCTTTCACTGCAATGCGTGCTCGTGGAGCTCAGGTAACTGACATCGTAATTTTGATTGTTGCAGCTGATGATGGGGTCAAGCTACAGACTATTGAAGCGATTCAACATGCCAAAGCAGCAAAAGTACCCATTATTGTTGCGATTAATAAGATGGATAAGCCAGATGCTGATCCAGAGCGAGTTATGAATGAATTAACTGTTCATGAAGTAATGCCAGAAGCATGGGGTGGTGATACCATGTTTATTAATATTTCTGCTAAATCAGGTATGGGTGTTGACGACTTATTGGACTCAATTTTGTTGCAATCAGAAGTCTTGGAACTTACTGCAGTAACTGATGGTGCTGCTAAAGGTGTCGTGATTGAATCGCGTTTGGATAAAGGACGTGGACCTGTTGCTACAGTATTAGTACAAAGTGGTACATTGCATAAGGGAGATATTCTTCTTGCTGGATTCCAATATGGCCGTGTCCGTGCATTGGTTGGTGACAATGGTGATATGGTTGATAGCGCTGGCCCATCAATACCTGTAGAGGTTCTTGGTTTATCTGCAATTCCTCATGCAGGAGATGAAGCTGTTGTCGTTCCTGATGAGAAAAAAGCGAGAGAAGTTGCACTATTCCGCCAAGGTAAATTCCGTGATGTGAAATTGGCGAGACGCCAAAAATCAACGATTGAAGGAATCATGGAGAATATGGCTGCCGTAGAATCTAAAGTACTTAATGTAGTACTCAAGGCAGATGTTCAAGGTTCTCTTGAAGCAATTTCAGATGCATTAGTGAAGCTGTCTACTGATGAGGTTAAGGTTGAAGTCATTTCAAGTGGTGTTGGTGGAATTACAGAGTCCGATGTTCATCTTGCTATAGCATCGAATGCGATTTTGGTAGGCTTTAATGTGAGAGCAGACAGTACTGCTAAGAAACTTGCGGAACATGAGTCAGTTTCCTTGCATTATTACAGTGTAATTTATGACATTGTCGATCAAATCAAAGGTGCTTTAACAGGTATGTTAGCTCCGCAATTCAAAGAAGAGATTATTGGTATTGCTGAAGTTCGCGATGTGTTCAAATCACCTAAGATTGGAGCAATCGCAGGGTGTATGGTTATTGAAGGTTCTATTAAGCGTAATAATCCGATTCGAGTATTGCGTGCCAACGTGGTTATTTACGAAGGAACTTTGGAGTCGTTAAGACGATTTAAGGATGATGTGGTTGAGGTTCGCCAAGGATTTGAATGTGGTATTGGTGTGAAAAATTACAATGATGTAAAACCAGGTGATTTAATCGAAGTTTATGAAACTGTCGAAATTAAGCGTGATTTATAAAAATGGGGCATCAGTTTAAACGTACCGATAGAGTCGCTGAGATGATTCAGCGAAAATTAGCACAGATTATACCTCAGGAAGTAAAAGATCCTCGACTAACAGGATTTGTGACCATTTCAGCAGTAAAAGTTGCTGCTGATTTGGGGCATGCTAAAGTATATTTTACAGTGCTCAATGACGATAAAAAATTAACAGGGACCATTTTAAATGCTGCTGCAGGTTATTTACGTAGTGCCTTGGCACGCAGTATTTCGTTGCGCACAATTCCGCAACTGCATTTTGTGTATGATGAGTCGATAGAATACGGCCAACACTTAAGCTATTTAATTGATAAGGTGAATCCGCCAAGCACTGATGATAATGAACGCGATTAATTACTCATCTGCAATAGACGGGATTCTGCTGTTGAATAAGTCTGGAGGGATGACTTCTAATAGCGCGCTGCAGCAGGCAAAAAAACTATTTGGAGCAAAAAAGGCCGGGCATACAGGAAGCTTGGATCCTTTAGCAACAGGTATGTTGCCCATCTGTTTTGGTGAGGCGACCAAAGTATGTCAGTTTTTACTCGATGCAGACAAATGCTATGAAACAACTGGTTTACTCGGAGTAAAAACGAATACGTCTGATTCAATGGGAGAAGTCATTGCACGTACGGATGAATTTGCTGTGTCTGAGTCGCAATTACTTGATGTATTAGAACAACATAAAGGTTGTATAAAACAAATTCCGTCTATGTTTTCAGCATTAAAGCATAACGGGACACCGCTTTATCGGTTTGCTAGAGATGGTGTTGAGATTGAGCGAAAGGCGAGAGAGATATTGATTAGTGGGTTGCAACTCAATTCATTTGACGGGACTCACTTTTCGTTAACGGTAACCTGCAGTAAAGGCACCTACATCCGTAACTTGGTCGAAGATATTGGTGATACTTTGGGTGTAGGGGCTCATGTAACCCGCTTACATCGAGTGTACACTGCCGGTCTTGATAAAATGCCGATGTATTCGCTTGACGAATTAGCGGTGATGACTTTTGCTGAACGAATGGCTTGTTTAGTTCCTATGGAACGAGCAATTGATCATTTCAAGCAAGTGACTCTTTTTGATGATGAAGTCATTGCTCTTCGTCAAGGTAGAGTATTACGTAATAAAATGTGTATTGAAGGTGCAGATTGTGTTCGCCTTTATAATGAGAGCGAGCAATTTATTGGGTTGGGTGAACGAAGTGCCAATGGTGATATTAAAGCGAAACGATTGCTTTCTTTTTGATGCCTTGGTATAATGTCCTCCTTTCAATGACTACTTAGTAGTTCCAGGAGTCTATAATGTCGCTAAATAGCGCAGATAAAGCAGCAGTTGTAAAAGAATACAAGCGTTCTGATAAAGATACAGGTTCGCCAGAAGTTCAGGTTTCTCTAATTACAGGTCGCATCAAATATTTGACTGAACATTTTAAACAACACAAGAAAGATTTTCATTCTCGACGTGGCTTACAAATGTTAGTTAATAAGCGCCGTAAGCTATTAAAATATTTGAAGCGTAACGATGAAGCGCGTTATCAAACGCTAATCCAATCTTTAGAGTTAAGGGATTCCTATTGATTACGGAGAAAATACATTTCTTGAGAAATGTACTTGATACAAAAAAGATATTTTAATAAAGGCGCAGTTTTATGCGCCTTTTTTCGTTATAATTACTTAATGAGGAAGATTACGTGGCTAAGTTTACAAAAGAAATAGCATTTGGTGACCACACTCTTATATTAGAAACAGGTGAGATAGCACGACAAGCTGACGGGGCTGTCTTAGCTACTATGAATGGTACTCAAGTATTAGCTACTGTAGTTGGTAAAAAAGAAGGTGCTGAGGGAAATGACTTTTTCCCTCTTACAGTAAATTACCAAGAAAAATTTTATGCTGTAGGTAAAATACCAGGTGGTTTTAATAAACGCGAAGGCAGACCTTCTGAGCATGAAACTTTGGTTTCCCGTTTAATCGATCGCCACATTAGACCTTTATTTCCTGATGCTTTTTGTAATGAAGTCCAAGTTATTGCTACAGTTCTTTCATTAAATCCAGAAGTTTCTGCAGACATTGTGGCGATGATTGCTTCATCAGCAGCTGTTGCTCTTTCTGGTGTTCCTTTTAACGGGCCAATTGGCGCTGCTCGAGTCGGATACAAAGACGGCATTTATTTACTCAATCCAAGTCGCAAAGATTTAGAACAATCTAAATTGGATTTGGTTGTTGCTGGCACTAAAGATGCTATTTTAATGGTTGAATCAGAAGCTAAAGAATTAAGCGAAGACATTATGCGTGGTGCAATCATGTTCGGTCATGAAATGATGAAGAATGTGATTAAAGCCATTGAAGAGCTTACTCAACAAGCAGGTAAGCCTCGCTGGGATTGGACAGCTCCTGCAGTTGATGTGCATTTACAAGAGCGAGTTACTGACATCGCGAGAACAGAAGTAGAAGCAGCTTATTTAATCAAGGATAAACCACAACGATATCAACGATTGGCGGAATTAAAAGAGCAAACAATTTCTGCTTTGCAAGCTGAAAATGAAGAGTTACACGCGGATGCCATTGGTTCTATGTTTGTTGAGTTGGAGCGTGCAACTGTCCGTAATCGAATTCTTGATGGTGAACCACGCATTGATGGTCGTGATCAAAAAACAGTTCGTCCTATTGCAATTCGCACCAAGCTCTTAGAGCGGACTCATGGTTCTGTTTTATTTACTCGTGGTGAAACACAAGCAATTGTGGTGGCGACACTAGGTAATGAACGAGACGCACAAATGCTTGACGGTATTAATGGTGAATCCAAAGACCGATTTATGTTGCATTACAATTTCCCTCCTTACTCAGTTGGCGAAACGGGTATGGTTGGCAGTCCTAAGCGTCGAGAAATTGGCCATGGACGTTTAGCT
The DNA here is from genome assembly GCA_051657005.1 of Legionella sp. GTDB lineage: Bacteria > Pseudomonadota > Gammaproteobacteria > Legionellales > Legionellaceae > Legionella. Next base: position 34,393 of record JBOFJV010000208.1, read on the forward strand.
AAAAGAGCCATTATGGCCGTATTGCCTGGCACTGATGAATTCCCTTATGTGTTACGCGTTGTATCGGAAATCACTGAGTCGAATGGTTCAAGCTCAATGGCAACCGTTTGTGGAACAAGTTTAGCACTTATGGATGCAGGGGTTCCTTTAAAAGCACCTGTTGCAGGTGTTGCTATGGGCTTAATTAAAGAAGGCGACCGCTATGCGGTGCTGACTGATATATTAGGTGATGAAGATCATTTAGGCGATATGGATTTCAAAGTGGCAGGTACCGAGCAAGGGATTACTGCGCTACAAATGGACATTAAAATCCAAGGTATTACCAGTGAAATTATGGAGCAAGCATTAGATCAAGCTCTAGCCGGCCGTATGCACATTCTGGGTGTGATGAATAATGCCTTAGCAGAACACCGTGACGAATTATCACAACATGCACCAAGAATTACGACAATGAAAGTTGCTGAAGATAAAATTCGCACGATTATTGGTAAAGGTGGCGCAACAATTAAAGGATTGATTGACAGCACTGGTGTTTCTATTGATATAGATGACACAGGTGTCGTTCAATTATTCTCTCCTGACATGCAAGCATTGGAAGATGCACAAAAGCAAATTAAAGCCTTGATTGCTGAAGTTGAAGTGGGCCAAACTTATCAAGGTAAAGTAAGTAAAATTGTCGATTTCGGCGCTTTTATCAATCTTTTACCAGGCAAAGACGGTTTACTTCATATCTCTCAAATCTGCAGTGACAGAACTCAAAAAGTCGAAACTGTTTTACAAGAGGGGCAAGAGATTGAAGTCTTTGTCGCCGGTATTGACAAGCAAGGGCGAGTGAAGCTTGAGTGGAAAGACAAACCGCAAGCAGCAGAGGGGGCGCCAGCAACCCCTGAGCTTGCTGAAGAGCATTCTGAATCAACTGAAATGAATACTCGTGCTGAAGAAGAGTAGTTCTCATCCACGATTCATGGCTACACATTATAGAAACCATAGCCTGGGCTTTGCGTAGCGAAGCTCAGGTTTTCTTAGCTACTCTGTTGCACTTAGATTACAAAGCCTTGAAGCTTCTATGGCGTCGACACGCCATATTATTTTCTTAAAAAAATTTTGCATGAAGCATCATTCGCTGTCATTGACTGGTGCATAAGCTTTTTTTAAGCTTTCTAGCTTATAATTAGAGTACTTAAGAGCTGTTTGGATAGAACATTTGTTGCAAATCGATTCAATACGCCTATTGGAGCTTTCGGAGCAAAAGAAATGGGCTCTACACCAATTAAGGGGGCACTTTAATCAAATTAGTCTAGACTAAGTCCTTGATTTAGGGAACAAAAGGAGATTAAAGTGCCGAAGTACAATATTATCCTAAATTTACCTGGATTTTCCATAGTAAAAGTGAGCG
>JBOFJV010000209.1:0-7084 GCA_051657005.1 Legionella sp.
ATTTTGGGCCGTTCAGTGAATTTTGAAATTTAACACAAAAAAACATGTCAAGTATTTTTTGATTTTTTTCAATTTTTTTCTAAATATAGTTCGTTCACCCATGTACGACACGCAGTGGCGTATAGGGGTGAGTAGTTACAAAAAGATGGTGATTATTATGCGCCTCGTTTTCCGCTGCAACCTTCATTAGCTAAATTCATTCACGATTATCAAAAATCATCCAAGACCGATCGAAAAAAGCTGATTGAAGATTACAAATCGATGCAGCAAATACGGATGGGAATTTATGACATCAGTGATGTTGCTTATAATGCGTTTTTGTTAAATGGTCATACTCAAACAACGCCCTGGACACGCTCAGTCAACGTAGGTGATGTCATCCGTTTACGCTTTATTAATGCAGGCAGTGGCACCATTTTTCGTATCAAAATACCAAATACAGTAATGCAGGTGGTTCATGTTGATGGGAATGATATACGACCCTACTCTACCAATGAGTTGTTACTCTCTCCCGCCTACACATATGATGTTCTAGTTAAAATAGAAAAGGATCACCCATACATCATCTATGCGGAATCCAAAGACAAAGTAGGTTTTGTCTACGGCGCATTAAAGACTCGGCCCAACCAGGTAGTAGACTACAAACGCATTGAGCCCTTTCCTGAGCCCATTCCAGTGACAAGAGAAATGATGGACATCATGATGGGAATGATGTATCACGGTAGTTTTCCTGCAAATCAATCATCCCAAACACCGCATCAACCTCCGCACGCGATGATGCACACCATGAATATGTCGATGACGACTGATCCCACAGGGCATCAAGACACTATTGCCCCATCAAATGGAGCATTTATGACTTCATTAGAGACGAAATACAGTCAATTAACTTCATTAGCCCCTACTAATGAACCCAATATACCTGTTGAAGGAGTCATTCATTTGGAGTTATTTGGTTACATGGGACAGTACATTTGGTTTATCAACGGCGTTCCAGGATATAAGGCAAAACCCATTTTATTAAAGCCCGCGAAACGTTATCGTTTTGTATTTACTAATACCTCGATGATGCACCATCCCATGCACCTTCATGGACATTGGTTAATTTTACGTACTGGAAAAAATGCGTTTGATCCCTTAATGCATACACTCGATATCGCTCCAGGCAGCACAATCACTGCAGATGTTGATACCGATGCGAGCGGTCAATGGTTTTTCCATTGTCATATGCTCTATCACATGATGTCAGGCATGTCTCGTGTATTTCAATACTCTACAATTCTGGAAATTGCCGAAGGAAAAACCAAACCACAAGATAGTGACCGAGCCGGTCGATATCCTAATCGTCCTGTGGTACGTGTTGATGAAGCAATCAAACCCATCGATTTAGCCTTAGTGAAACACCCTATGGCACATAACGCCGGTTTTTGGCCTTCAACATTTTTAGATGTAGGGGCAGATCCCATTCATAATTCACAACGACTGACTTACAAAGGCATGTATGGCCCTGATTATAACAAATTGGAGTTATTTATTAATGATGCTGAACTCTATAAAGGCGCGGTACAAAATGCAGATGTTGACGTTTTTTATTGGCATCTGCTTAATCAGTTCTGGGCTATAAAAGGTGGGGCAAATTATTTTAATCGCCCGGCTGCCAGACCTTATTGGCAAGTAGGTATTGGTCTTGAATGATTAATGCCATTTTTTATTGATACCGACCTCAGAATTTATTTTTACGGGGGAAGTGTAAAATTTGATCTCGAACTGTCTCGAGATACCCAAATTACCAATAACTTTTTAATAAAAACAGACATACGAAGCATTTTAGCAACAAAAACGGTGCTTAATGCGGAAATTGGCAGGAGCTTAAATCAAATGCGCTATACCATACGTCCCTACTATCGTATCGCTCCTGGCTTAACTCTTTTTGTTGAGTATGCAAATGACCATGATTACGGTGCTTTTAAAACAATTGAAGCAGCAAGTCCAACCCCGGACATTTCCAATACGGTATCATTTGGTGCAACGATTCTTTTTTAAATACATAAACGTTCAAAAATGAAGTGATTGTTTCCAGAATAAAATACGTTACACTACATGAAATTTAAAAAATGGACATGGACATTGGGTACTACATACTGGATGCTTCTAATCAGAAAGACAAACACGTTATTTGATCTGCTCAGTAAACTCGTGCTCTTTATCTTAATCATCATCCTGTTTGTTCCTTTTTCTCCCAAAATGCCAGCACCAGGCCTTGATCCTTCTTGGGCACTGGGACTTAATCAAGCAATAGCCCAATGCCTGGCCTTCGGGAAAGAAATTATATTTACTTTAGGTCCATATGCATCCATTTATACTAAAACCTATCATCCAGCAACCTCGCTCATGATGATGGCAGGTTGTTTGTATTTGGCAGTTTTGTACTGGTTAAGTCTGATTCATTTAATGAAAAAAGCACGCTGGTACTGGATTTTGATTTATTGTATCGTTCTTTTTGGCATGCTCTATTCGCGTGATTCATTGTTTTTCTCATATCCCTTACTCTTAGGCATAATCAGTTTTAGAATGGTTTCTTTAAAGAGCCAACACGACTTAAATGAACCATCATTAGGGTTTACCTTCATGTTGTTTACTCCTTTAGGTTTATTGCCATTGGTTAAAGGCTCAATGCTTATTCTGTGTGTCAGTATTATCTTACTTTGTTGTATCTTCTTTCTTATTAATAAGAAAAAAAAACTGGCTGTCATTTGCCTCGCTGCCACTACAGTATCAATCATTCTATTTTGGCTTCTCGCAGGACAATCCATCATTGATTTACCCCATTATCTAATCAGCTCATTAACAATTGCCGCAGGCTTTACCGAAGCCATGTCATCTGATGGAAATCAAAATGAAATTATTGTATATGTTATCGCCTCAGCATCTGTTTTCCTGGTAATTTGTTGGCAAAAAGACACACCACTCGGTGCAAAAATATTTTTATTGGCCGTTTTTTTTATGTTCTTATTTGTCTCATTTAAAACCGGATTCACTCGCCATTACGGTCATGCATTTATACCCGGAACATCAATTTTATTCGCTGCACTCTTTTTACCTTTTCTATTTAATTCAGTGATCACTTATTTGCTTATTTGTGTCTCATTAAGCAGTTGGTATTACATTAATAGTCATTATACTCATATATCACTACCCTATAACGTGGTATCCTCTTATCAATCAGCATGGCATGGATTCAGAAGTCGAATCGAGGATCCCTATTGGTTAGAAAAAAGTTTTGACTTTACAATGAACTTTTTAGGTATGCAGGCTGCTTTCCCACTTTTGCAAGGTACTACGGACATTTACTCCTACGAACAAACCTATTTAATCGCTTCACGAAACAGGTGGTCGCCCCGCCCTATTTTTCAAAGTTATTCGGTATTCACATCTGAGCTGGCTGAACGCAATAAAGAGCATCTTCAAGGAAAAAATAGTCCTGACAATATTATTTTTAGAATAGAACCTATTGATAAACGAGTTCCTTCTTTAGAAGACGGAGCAAGTTGGCCTTTATTGCTCGCCAATTATGAGCCGATTGAGCGCAATCAATATTTCTTGGTTCTCCAAAAAATGAAAAAAGCACATCAAATCACACAAACTCAGCTAAAAAGTGAACGTCATACATTAGGTGATCTCGTGAATGTAGCCAATAAGCAAGGCTTCTTATTCATTGAAGTTGAGTTAAAACCAACTCTTTTAGGAACATTAACAACCATTTTTTTTAAACCAAGCCCGTTAAAAATCACATTTAACTTAAACAATGGAATGACAAAACAATATCGCTTCGTCGCCAGCATGGCACAATCGAGTTTTCTGATTTCTCCACTTATTGAAAATACAGCTGAATTCTCATTGCTCTATAATTCAGAAAATGACTTAAATGAAAAGAGAGTAACTTCATTTGTCATCACGGCAAACCAGGAAAAAAATTGGCACTGGCATGATCATTATGTAGTCAAATTGAAACAAATAAACATAGAGCAATAAATGCTTTGTAACGCATAGCTCGTGATGGCGTAAAGGTCCTGAATCATATCAGCATTACCTACTTTTGAAGTGGGTAACCCGCATCCACCCAACCTTGCAAGCCAGTATCTAATGAATAAACATGTTGATAACCCATTTTTTGCAAATTATCTGCTACCAATGCACAGCGAAAACCACCGCTGCAGTACACGATAATTTGTTCCTCATAGTCAGGAATTTTCTTCTCGATGTCACGTTCAATAACACCTTTACCCAGATGCGTTGCAGTTGGAATCAATCCAGAACTCAATTCACTCTCTTCACGTACATCAATGAGTTGCATGGATTCGTGATGGTCCATCTTTTCTTTCAACTCTTTAGGTGATATTTCTTTAATCCGTTTTTTAGACTCGGTTACCAATGTTAAAAATCCTTGTGAATGCTGTTTCATGACATGCTCCTGCGAATCAATAGTAAAATAGAGTTGTTGTTCCACATTGTTCTCAATCAAATTAACAGTTTAGTTAACGATTTTTTGTTTGTAAATGAATAATACCTACGTAAGCCCGCTCGAGTTATCGAACGATAAACACGTTGCTTCACTGCAAAAGATTTGGGATTATCGTGGTCCAAAGGAATTCATTTTCAGTAGGGCACCAGGAATATTAGAGGCAGGCGATGTATTACAGATTAATAATAATTTCTTTATAGGTGGCCTAAGCTGCTTGTCATTGAGATTTTAAGAATACACCGCATTTAAAAAAATGAATGCCACTTGAAAACATCGAGTTAAGTGGCATTCATCAGCATTATTGACCGGGTGCAAAAGCATCAGTTTCAGTGATACTGAGATCACCTGCAGTGTCCACAATAAATGCATTGGTAGAATCCAAAACAGGATCTGTCGTACCAGCTACTTTAATGTCAGCAAGAATGTTAGTACCAGCAGTAGCGGTTAGTTTGACGGCTTTCGAACCATAAACAGTATGAGTACCGAATTGAACAGGCGCAACAGTAATTACAGCGACGCCACGGTTAGTCAGGCAAGTACCTGTGGGGATGTAAGTACTTGATGAGGCAGCAGCAACTGTCAAAGTAGTACAAAGTGCTCCTGTTTTATCAAGCATGGTTCCTGTAATGGTGAAGCCTAGCAAGCAATCTGCTTTGGGAAGGCATAAGCCATTATCAATTTCAACGCTTGGTACAGCAGTACCAGCAGCAAAAACTGAGCGGCTTAAAGCTAACGTGCCAATAATTCCAAATGTATTTCTTCTTAAAGAATTTAAAAGCATTACAACCTCCCTTGTTATAATTATTTTTCCAAAGGTTCCCAGGGATTGATTTAAGGAAAACCACTACCCGGTAACTTAAGTTATTCTAGTTTATTTCTTTTATTCTTATAAACATTGACAATGTATTTAACTTATTGATTTAGCAAAATTTTTAGTTTATTCAAAGACAGCAGATTGTTCATTACATACGCATGTATCGGCGTAGAAACACACTCCTTGCTTGTTACTATAAAAACCACATAACAGCATATAAGGCCTCGCACGGTACTATCCACTGACACCTATCAGCTAAGCTATTGATTTGACTATACACGCAACGGAACGTACCTTTACTTTAAATGGGCAATGGGTTATAATTTGAACAGTATTTATAAATACTGGAGTTCTTCTGTGGCTAAAGAAAAATTTAATAATTATGGACGTGAAAATACACAAAATGCGAGTAAAGATGAAGTACAGATTCAAAGTGCTCCAGGAACAAAACAACTCAGCTTAACTTCAGGAAAACTCTAACAGTGGTTTGCAGACATTGAAAAGAATAATCAAGCCGCTAAAGAACCCAATACCTCTCTTGCTACACAATTTTTAAGTCTTTTTGGACTTAAAAACAGTCAAGAGGTGATTTTATTCCTCAAATCACCCGCTGGAAAAACAACAATGTCGCTGATCAGTCAGGAGTTAATGAAAATAGATTCCTTAAATCACTACCTGGCGGAGCAACGTAGAGAAGAAGAGCTTATGCGGCAAAGACGTTTAGGTTATCTTCTCATGGCATCAATGACGAAAAATAAAGCACAAGCGCTAAACGTTGCAGATGTTATTCGACAACAAATCGAGAAAAGGCTTAAAGACACAAAAACAACGGAAGAGAATAAATCAGCAAAATCAATCGCTCTGGAAATAGTCGAAGCGAATATAAGAGCTGACACCAATGCAATTCAGGATTTAAATGATGAATTGGAAGAACTCAATAACGAAATCGAGAATATAGATCACACATTAGCTGCACTTGATCATGAAGAAGAGCTCATGTTAGAAAATCATGCTCATCTCGATGATCATTTACAGCAATTAAGTGCATTGCTTCAATTGCCATTTTTGGTTCAGCCCTTTAATCCAGCACAGCATGTTACTCATGCAAACCAACAAGTTGCCGCTCTGACAACACAAATTGCAGCATTAAAGGCACAGCCAGATGCTCAAACAGGAGTTCAAACAACCGAATCACCTGCATTAAGGAAAATTAGGCTTCTGGAGGAGCAGCTTGCGTTTCATCGTGCACAGGTTCAACAACAGCAACAACCACAAAGTACTGAGCAGATATTAGCACAACTTTTTACACGCATTAGTGATCAAATAAACCAACGACAACGTTTGCAGCTGGCTGCCCCCAGAGAGATCCACCTAGATTGATTAAGATTACAAGAACGTGGATTACACAATGTTGCACAAGTATTGGATAACAAGACAATCCTTCTTGATGCGGACCTAAGACCGGTAACTAACTACAATCGTAACTACTCACCCCTATACGCCACTGCGTGTCGTACAGGGGTGAACGAACTATATTTAGAAAAAAATTGAAAAAAATCAAAAAATACTTGACAGGTTTTAGCTGGTAGAGTTAACCAGTCACCTGGACAACCCCCCATTTAGAACCCATCGTGCCCTACTAAGGCAATGGGCTCAAGACAATTTCATTACATACTCATACCTTATCAATCAGAACAATCGGTGCATTATTTTTGCATCTGGTAGTGGATGCTTCTTTACGAATAGGT
>JBOFJV010000210.1:0-9078 GCA_051657005.1 Legionella sp.
GCTCACTTTTACTATGGAAAATCCAGGTAAATTTAGGATAAGATTGTACTTCGGCACTTTAATCTCCTTTTGTTCGCTAAATCAATGACTTAGTCTAGACTAATTTGATTAAAGTGCCCCCTTAATTGGTGTAGAGCCTCTTTTTTCCAGATTTAAGCCTAACCTCTGTATACTTCATCTTTATACCATCCCATGCGAAAATTCGGGCATGGGAAAAGTACCTAGGTTTTTTTGATTGTCATTACGTATAAAAACAAAAGGTTTTTGATCCGCGCCGACCGTTGTCAATGAATCACCTAAAACGATAGTTTTTAGCAAAACATCCAAAGGCAGCATTGTTCTGTCATAACCGGGTTTAATTAAAGGACTACGTACAACAAAAAAAGAACTAAAGAGTTGTACAAAATTTATAGGCAGGAATTTATTCTTTTTAGGCTCAGGGATAAGTACTCTTGAACCATGATCACTATGAATAATCAAAGTACTGTTTTTGGTTGCAGGATTCTTTGCCAGCGTTTGCAGCAGCTTATCCATTAACTTCTGAGTACATTGTACTTGTCCATAATAACTTTGCGGATTACTTCCATATTTTCTTATTACCGAACAATTTTTATCAAAGACGAATTGTCTATGTGGCAACAGTAAATGAATGAAATAGGCCTCCCCCATTTCCACCTCTTGTGCTAATTTAAGTACTTCACCAAATGCACGATAAGTCGCTTGAGGACTGTTGTGAAAATCTAAAAGATAGATGCTTTGTTTTTTACTTGATATAAGCGTATCTGATGACACGGTACGTTCATATTCTACTCCTGTTATGCGATAGGTAATGCATTTTTTTAAATGAAATGATTCATAATTATTGCACATATCTAAATAACTACTCTGAAATACGGTAAGGTGATAACCTTTTTGGGAAAGAGCTGCAAAAAGCGCATTTTTTTTAATAATAACCGTGTCTCCTATCGCATCAACGTAGTCATTTAATGATTCAACCGCTTTAAAGTTTAAAAAGTCAGGAAATGAGTCTTGGGTTAATAGATCTCGGCTGTACGCGCGTCCATAGATCTTAAATCCTCTCTGAATATACTGAGTTCGTAGGTTAGTTGCCAGCTCAAGATGTTTATCATCTCGAGGTGAAATTCCTTCAATACCAATATGTTCATCAAGAATGATATGAATATAAGGTGGTAATTGGGTGTTTTTTTTGCTGGTTATTGGAAATGTTTGAACGGATATAAAAGGTTGAACATCGGTAAAAAATGCTCCTACCCAAACCACGCCAAATATAATGAGGAGAAATACATCAAGACGCTCACGTATCAAATAAAATAGAATGGCCACAAGCACAAAACATAAGACAATAATCCAGCTCGTGCTGGGGAGTGTATACAGTGTTTTAATAAAGTCTGTATTGTGTATTTGAACAAGAATCAGCAATGTCACTAATAGGGTGGCGAGTAGGATGCGAATAAAGGTTCCTAGAAAAATCATGGCAAATCCAGGAATTATCCCTAGCGCTATTACAAGCAAATAGCTTTCTAAAGGCTCCTTACTCCATATAGGTGCCTCGTTATGTACTGATATTGCAGTAATTTTTGCAGCTAACAAGAGTGGAACTATTAATAAATACTTCCAATGTTTGCAAAATAATTGTTTAAACTTTCCCCATGAGTCTGAGCAGATTTTGCTAAGAAATAACATGTGCTTATGCATGCTGTTTTGCCTTACGCTGCAACAAAAATAGGGTACGACAGGTTTCTTTGATAGGAACCTCTGCTAAAAAATTATAATATTCAGCGAAGCATTGCTTAAAATGATCTACATCATAATCAGTAAAAACATCGTGACGGCTTGTTAAGAGGCATTGTATTTGTGAGTCTTCTTTAGGTACGAACTCAATGAGTAAGTAAGGACCTAAACTTGAAAAATACGCCGCGATACGTCGAAAAGGAATAGTGTTTGCAAGTCTTAAATGATGGATTAAGGCCAAGGCAACAATTAAATCTGCATGTGCTCGTTTTTGTAAGCCATCACGTTCAGATTCAGCCCAACCCATTGCCGCGCTCGGGCTTGCCAAATCTTGAATTAGAGGTAAAATGGAAATGCATTGCTTCTGTTTTATTTGATGATAATTTTCTTCGACTGCTGCGTAATCTTTATCAAAACTCACCACATCAATACCAAGATTGGCAATGACTCTACTGTAATAACCATTATTAGCTCCTAAATCCCAAGCAGATTTAATTTTAATCTTTTCAAGCAGGAGTTGTATTATTTCCTCTTTATGGTGTCTCGCATGAGCAGAATAATGGATTTGATGGTAATAATTGCTCCATTCGGTTTCTACTGGGCTCCAGTTTAGTTTTTTAATTAACGAACTCAAATTATATAGTAAACCCAGTAACCCTTTTTTAGAAACTTTGTATTGGTATGTATGTTTAGACTGATTTGTATTATTAAATTTGCGTATCATCTTGGCATGTGCATGAATATGTGCCCAGAAAGAAAGAGACAGTCTGCTTTTTATCGGCAGTAGTTGACTTGCTAAATCGAGAGGAATGCCATCGATGTAATGTTTCATCAGGAGGCCTAGACGGACATCCTTTTTTGACATTAATGCTAAAGGAGCTAAAAAATGAGTACAAAATTGTTGATAGGCAATCCATGGTGCTCCTTCTTCATAAAGGGTGAATGAACTCGTATCAATTAAAATGGGCTGACCGCGTTGAAATTGAATATTATAACTACTTGCGTCTTTGAGTATCATACCATGCTGTAAAGAGATTTTGGCGATTTCAAGAGTGAGTAACGCTGCATCTTTAAATTGCGAAAAAGACCATTCATAACCATAAGAAATGAATGGAATGCGTTGGGGTTTTAATACCAATGCAGCCGCATCATTTAAAGAAAACTCCAGTGATGCTTCACTATGTTCTATAAGATAATTGCGCGCGCGCAAAGTGTCATATAATCCGGAACGCATTAATTGAGTATAATCAGAATAGGCTGAATGATTAATTTGTCGATAAACTTCATTGTCTACTAAGTAGACTTGCGCACAGGGATCTCGAAAAGATGAGGCCAGAATTTCTATTTGTTTTGAGGATGTCTTATTTTTTGCGGTCATTCTTTTTTTCTTCGTTTTTTTTTCTTTCTCATCGTCTTTTTTCTTTTTTGAAAAAAGACGATTCATTATCGCTTTCCAATAGCTTTTGATAATAAAAATACCACCAGCTATAAATGCGATAATGGTTTGAATCAACAAACTTCCTGTTCCCGGATCCAAATAAGCATAGGCATCACGAAACCAAACTAAAAATAAGACGATTAGAAAATAATTCAAATTGACCGTACTCCTGAATAAATCGCCCTTTCGTCAACAGCTGTATCTTCTTTTAGCATCGTACTGCGAACTCCAGATGGTGTCTATAGAAGAATGAAAAAGTTGCGAAAGGGCGCCAATTTGGTTTTTGAGCTTGAACACCAATGGGCTTTTGCGTGCTCAGTACCGTTTATTTAGAGCGATTATTTTGGCTATAATTATAAAGACAGGTTATTTATTTTCCATAGGAATCATATGAACGATCCCATCATTCTACTCGATGCTTCCTTAAGAGATGGAGGGCATCGAACCAATTTTCATTTCTCTGATACTGAATTAGAAGGAATCCTTGCACCTCTGGATAGTTCGGGTATTGACTATATAGAGATTGGTTATCGAAATGGTATTTTAGCCCCTACGGATGATGTAGGTAGGGCCGGATGGTGTAGAAAAGATTATTTACTTTTTTGCCGTTCATTGATTAAACAAGCGAAGCTTGCTGTCATGGTTTATCCAAAAAATGTCACTCAAAACGATCTTGACGAGTTAAAGGATTGTGGTGTTGATTTATTAAGGATATGCGTCGCTAAAAATGACATAGCTTCTTCTTTAACTGTTATAGAAATGGCAAAAAAATAAATTTTAACATTTCGCTTAACTTAACGAACATCTCATATTATAAAGAAGATGAGCTCGATACAGTAATCAATCAATTGAATCAATATAATCCTGATGCTATCTATTTTGCTGATTCTAATGGCAGTCTCTTACCTGCACGAATTAAAACGCTTTATGATAAATATGTGAGCCACTATTCCACTCCATTTGGATTTCATGCTCATGATAACCTTGGCCTGGCTCAAGCGAATGCATTGACCGCCATGAGCTCTGGAGTCCGCTTTATTGATGCATCACTTGCGGGTATGGGTAGAGGAACAGGTAATTTAAAAACAGAATTTTTTGTTGCTTATCTGCACTCAATTCACTTAAAAAAATACAATTTAGAACATATCTTGCAGGCAGCAAATTATGTTCGCCATTCATTAAAAATAGGTCAGGAACCAATTGAAATGGATGAGTTCATTAGCGGAATTTCTGATCTTTCAACAGTGCTTAAATAAAAATTTAACCATTTACTCTTGGATCCTGGTTGCTTGCAATCGGGCATTAATTAACGCCATGGGGGAATGGTTGCATTTCATCTAAGATTTATTGCTGATAATCTTTCGCGCCAGCAATAATTAATTTATAGACACGCTCACTGATGATCCCTTGCTCGAATTTGGTTTTTGCGTCCCAGGTCATAAGTTGGCCGCGTTGTCGTACCAATTTACGTGTAGCAGAGGTTACATCGTTAGGATCTGCTTCCAGCAAAATATCTCTCACTTCTTCATCAAAAACTAAATATTCTCTTAAGGCAACCCGTTTATCGTCTACAGTTGGAACAAGCTTTTGCCAAATACACAAACGAATAGTTTCCAGAATATCAATCGTTCTCCCCAGACGTTCTTCACCAGAAAATGAGGTTACAAGACGACGCATTGTTTCTGCAACACCGGAAGTATGCAAGGTAGTATAAACTGGATGTCCTGTCAGTGCTGCCTCTAACGCAGCGCTAATGGTTTCTGCATCACGACACTCACCCACCATGATTAAGCGTGGTTTACGGCGCAAGGCGTTTCTCACTCCATCCGCAAAGCTTGGTAAGTGGCGTGGAATTTCAGATTGGCTGACTACTGAAGAGATGGTTTCAATTTCATCATAAACAAATTCGATTGGTGATTCATAGGTTAATACCTTACGGTGAGAATCTTCTTTTTCAATCAGATCGCGAATAATGGAGGCGAGTAGTGTTGATTTACCCGAACCAGTTGCTCCTGTAATAAAGACAATGCCTTCCTGAGGTGCAACTGCTTCAAGAACATTATCTGGAAGGTTCATGGTTTCTAATCGAGGGGGTGTTGTCGGAATCGTTCTAAGGGTAATTTGGATTGCATCATGGCCTTCTACCAAACACGCCGTGCCATTAACCCGATAACGATAGCGAACCCCGCGATTTGGGCGGAATTCGTAATGGGTATCTATATCCTTTCCAGAAAGCAGCTGGGTGGTTGCGTTAGGCCCGTAAATGGTATTGATCAAATCGCCTAGTTCCGTATTGGATAAACGACGATTGGTAATTCGGAATAACTTTCCATAAACCTCTGCGTAAATCGGTTCTCCGGTTTGGATTGTAATATCCGAAGCGTTTAACCTTTCAGTGTGTTCAAGCATTTTATCCATAAATACTGGAGTAAAGCGAGTAGGCTCATCAGGCATTAAATGAATGTTGTTGTTCATAACGTCAATTAGTGAATCTCATTATTATCGTTTACAGGGGCAATAACAGGTTGCCAAGATTTATCTGTTATTATAATTTTAGAACGATTTGCAAGTTTTTCCATGTTTTTGAATTGTTCCAGAGCATTTTCATCTTTGGCGACAGCGGCTCGCCATTGTTCACTATTCACATTAAGCGCAGGCAATGCAGTGATTCTTAATACTCGGTCATCAATATGAATTTCAGAGGAGTCTCCGGTGACACCTAAGTTTGTATGTGAGACATAAGGTGGGGAAACCATATTCATTGCCAATAATTTGCGATAAAGAATCATGCCACCAAAATCTTCTTTAATACGGGCTATATTTTCTTCAAGAATCGTATTGGCTTGATTGACCCCATTTCTCCAGCCTTTTGCGGTATACATACACCATATTTTTTTCTCTACTTTCGTTTTAGGCAGCAAGGTAAAGTTCGGATATTCTGGTTTTACGTAATCCAGCCATAAATATTGGCGCCAATTAGGGGGGGTGGTAACAAAATGGGCTTGTTTCGCTACTCTATAGGTACGATCAGAAACACGAATGGTTTGCGCATCAGCAAGATTTAAGGTGTTCCTACCTTCTAATAATACCGGTGGCAAAATATTATGCTCTAAGGTCAATGAGTTAAAATCATAAATGGCATCGAGTCGCCGTGTTTGTCTAATCAGTTGTTCGTCGATTATTTTCGCGCGCCATGCTAAACCAGCTTGTGCACCAAGACTCAAGGCAGTTTCTTTAAGCGCCATTTGCCGAATTTTTCCTGTGAGTTTTTTGTTCCGTTCCTTAACGTTTACGTTAGCCATAGCCTGTAAACCAGCTAAAGAGCCGGTATCACCCATATTCTTTGATGAGCTGCATGCGATGAGCAACGCAGATAATACAACTGTTAAACTAGGAATAAATTTTGGCATAGCGTAATTCAACAACTTGACTGTTAGGGTAGACGTGAATATCAGCTTTTTTACCGGCTTGGTAATCAATATCACGTAGGATTTCAGCTAAACTTTGATCTTTAACGTTCATACTTACTAAAACAGGAATCGAAGGAGCTGTGCCCATTACTCGCAATCTAAAATGAGCTGACTTAGCAATACGTGCTGTAAGTTCTTCTATAGGACCAGACCAATCAACGCTCGCTCTGGCTTGTAGATTATAAGCATTAGGAATAGTAAGCGTATTGTCTTTATTGGGTGGGGTAATTACTTTTTCAACTCGAGCCATTTCATACATCGAATCACTCACCGAAACCGCGGCTTCAGCTAATTTGATTGTGGCATCGTCTGCATGATTATTTACGGGTGGCTTTTTAAAAAGTATGCCACCATGCTTACAACCGACAAGGAGGATTGATGTAATAAACAGCATAACAAGCTTGTTGTTCATTCAATGTTCTTTGATTCTGAGAATATTGCTTTGATTGAAACAGGAGCGAAGCTGCTTGTCAAGCTTATCGATGCGGATTTATCTTAAAAACATCATATCGGTATCACTTCTGTTAAGTCATGTATACAACGCCAGTCCTATTGTAATCACTAAAAAAGTATGAGCTGTTTTTCATTCCTTTTTATAGCCATATTGAATTAAACATCGTCTAAAATGAAATTAATTGGTCTATTTTATTTTTAGTCAGCAGTTAAAGCGCGACATCGTTTGCAATAGGTATGATTCGTTAAAGGATGGACTTTGTTATGACAAGTGCAAAATTAGAGCGGCTTAAAGAAAATATAAATGAATTAAAAAACAGGCGTCATGATTTGATGAATGAAGGAGAGCCCTTGTTAATGAGTTTAGCCAATATGACAGAGACTCAATTAGAGATATTAAATAAACGCTTCATCGAATTTATAAGAATGCATGATGGCTTAGTTGACATAAAAGAACACAATGAATGGAGGAGTAAAGTGGATCTAAAGTTATTCGACAAAGCGAATAAACTTTATAGTGAACTTGAGAAAAAATTAATCCATAGCAGACAACTTGACAAAACTGGCGATCCTACATGGCGGAGTCTATATCACGAGTTGGAGGTTGAGTTAGAGGCTCTTGAGGATCCTGATAAACGAATAAGAATAGCATTTTTGAAGCATTTTGGCAGTGATCTCCAGGAGGATGCTGCGCAATTTCTCGATGATTACAAAAATAAGATGGAGCAATTAGCACGACAAAAGGAACTCATTAAAAATGCAAACAAACTCGATATAGATGAATCAATATTAGAGGCAGAAATAGAGAAACAACTTAAATTGGTACAGGCACAAGTTATTTTAGCAATGACGGCAGGGAGTGCGAAAGAGCAAGCAGAACGACTCAAACTTGCTGCAGCTGCGTTGACCGCAGGTTCTTTAGCACTCGCAGGCGCGGGTGTGGGCGTTGCTATAGCTGCAGTGGGCGGCTCTTCAGTACCTATTGCAGGTACTGCCGCTGGTGCTGTAATAGGATTGATAATTGGTGGGGTTATTGGCGGAATTAAGAGTTATCATGCCTATCAAGAAGCGAAGCAACTCTATCAGGAACAACTCGAAACAATCTTTCATGATCGGAGTCCTAATTTTGATAAGTCTGTTTCCATCAATGTAGGTATAGGAAGTATCAAATTACGTGAGGCATTTATTTGGTTAATGCAAGGACCACAAGAAGCCGACTTTCAGAAAATGCTCCACCAGTTCAAAGCGGCGAACAAGATGCATAAAGACCAGCAAATTGACGATTTAAAAATAAAGTTACAATCTGAGTTTGCCGCCAGTAGAGGCGCTTATTTTTCAATGTTGCATGATATAATTCGTGCAAGTACGGCCTATTCAGCGTTGCAAGCGGCGGCAGGCTTGACCGCTATTGCTTCTCCATTCTATGTCCATTCGGCGGTTGATCTGGCAACCCAGTTTACTCTAATGTGTCATTCGCAAATAGGGACCGCTCGTGCTGTAGGAGGGTTAGACCCTCTATCTGATTTTCCAATTCATCATCATATAGATGTTGATAACGCCAAAAAGGTTGCACATGAAACTGCGGCCCAACTTGCTTCGAATGCGGAGTCTTTAGCTGCTTTAGCACATCAGCTCGCACTGTGCACCAATTTAGATGAGCAGACACGAAGAGACCTTTTAGTGGATATTCACAATACTTTGATCAATACGATAGCGACATATGATGAATTGGTACGTAAGAAAAATTTGGATTTAAAACCCAGTCTTGGCTAAGCGTTACTCAGCGGCATGTTTGGCGATATAGAGCATATGGGGATGGCCGCAAAAAATCAAAGTGCGCCACGAAAGTGCACGACCGCTAGTAGCTGAAAGTGCTACCGGGAAAGCGCGACCGAGCGCATTTCGTACTTAGCCTTGGGCTGTATGTGGTAACGCGTATGGTTAAGCGTAGGCAAAGGAAGTTGT
>JBOFJV010000211.1:0-13858 GCA_051657005.1 Legionella sp.
CCATGGGCCACCTCTCATACTAAACTTAACGGAGCTCAATCACTTCAACCTTGCGGCTTACGGCTTACAACTTCCTTTGCCTACGCTTAACCATACGCGTTACCACATACAGCCCAAGGCTAAGTACGAAATGCGCTCGGTTGCGCTTTCCCGGTAGCACTTGCAGCTACTAGCGGTCGTGCACTTTCGTGGCGCACTTCAATACGTATCTAAATTATAGCCCAATTCTCATCTTAAACCATTTACGTAAGCTACGGCGATCCTCTTCTAGATAATTCATTATAGCACAGCGAAACTCACGGATTAAATGCATCAAAAATCAAAATTTCGCCAAGCTCCCAGTCAATAATGCATCAGGAATAACAACCTAACCCATCAAACCCAATAATCTGGCACGATTTATAAGTGCTTTGATCAAGCCGATAACTTACAGCACCATAATGAGCAATAATACTGACATTTTTAGTTTGCTCTACATAAGGATTTTGGAAGCGCTCTACTAAATCACAGGATGCATGGTTTTGTATCCAAACAACCTCACCCTCTGTGATTTGTGCTTTACCTGTGGTTAATGTGTTTTTACCACACTCTTTAATGGCTAATTGTTCCATTTTTGGTGCCGAAAAAACGAAATCATAACCGGCAGCAGCTGCCTTTACTGCATTTTCAGCATCCAATATCCCATGCCCGCAAGGCTTTTTACCCACACAGGATTTATTCGGATCAGCACTGACTCCAAAATCATGTGTTGTTGTATACAACAGCTGTTCAATCTGCTCTGCACTAAGTACTTTATCGCTTGCCGCGAAAATTAATCCAGCCACACCCTCAACATGAGGGGTTGCCATACTCGTACCTTGATAAAAATCAAATCCCGAACCATTATAACCACCGCCAGGATTTACCGTGGATAGAATTCCCCCCCCAAAGTCCATACCGTTTATCTCCTCCCGGAGCAGATAAAGTGACTCCCGGACCATAATTTGAAAAATAAGATCGTAACCATTCTGGTCCTGTAGAAGCTACTTTAATGGTCCCATTACACACAGCAGGCGCGTTAAAATGCTCCCAACGGTTGTCATTCCCTGCGGCAACAGCTAACACAGCCCCTTTTCGTCGTGCGAAAAATACGACTTCTTGCAATTCTTGATCGCAATAATCAATTTCTTCTTTTGAACCTCTATCGACACCAAAACTCATGTTTAATACTTTTGCAGGATGAATATTGGTTGGCACTCCATGCACGTCCGCGCCTACGGCCCAATAAATGGCATTAATCACCGAACTCTCATAAAACATGCCATTCGCAGCGAGAATTTTTAAAGGAAGAATCTTTAAATCCTCCCCCATACCACTTATCACATTACCATAACCAGCGATTGTTCCAGCAACATACGTGCCATGGTACGACTTAGTTTCATCCATCAAGTTGTCATCGTTATTTGCGAAATTCCAGCCCCAAACAGCACCAGAGCTGTATTTCACCAACTTATTGATTAAGCTACTATTTAACGCAATTCCAGTATCTAATACAGCCACAACCACCGGCTTTTTAGAAATCCCGGTCGTATAAGCCCAAGCCCCATCCCTAACACCCGGCTTGGATTCCAACATAATTCCTGCTGGTCGAGAAAACTCATCCCATTGACTTTCATGCGATAAAATATCACCTACATCAATAATTTCTGGATCAGGAACTGGTTTAAAATAACTCACTCGATCTTTAACTGCATAAAGGACTTGTGCGCTTTGGAGCAGGCGTTCTAAGGCGAATAACGCAGTATACTCATCATTTCCTTGAACAGACGAACCTTTTGTGGAATCTAAAATTAATCAATAGGCTCAGTTTGCCATAGGATTTAATTCTTTCACCGGCAACTGAGTGAGTTGTTTGATTTGTGATTTTAAATAAGAAATGCTCTTTATTTGTTCCTTATATTTGATAATCACTCGAATTGAATCGTGATCGACTGAAGCAAAAACACTATGAGCAAGAGATAAAAGCCCAAATCCCATAATCCCTGATTTAACCATAAAAATCTCCTTATAAAAAATCCAAGCAATTCAGTATGCAATAAGACTCATAGCAAAACAATACTTATCCAAGATGTTACTCTCTTACACTTAATGTATTAAACTTAGGTGCAGCAGTTGAAATTATCGACGCGCTCTATATACTGAAATTTATCTTTTTGTTTGTATTATTAAAAACTCATTATGGACCTTCGCAATTTGTTTTATAAAATCACCACTCAATGCATTAAAAAAATCAACGCCTCTTAGGTTTTGTGACTCTTGGTTCTCGCTCCATTATTTTAAATAATAACCAACAGATCTTATTGGTGAAGCATACCTATCAACCGCACTGGTATTTGCCTGGCGGTGGGGTAAAAAAAAGGGAATCAGCTCAAGAAGACATCATCCGTGAATTAAAAGAATAGGTCGGCATCATCCCTACAGAACAGCCTCAACTGTTTGGGATTTATTTTCATACTTATATGGGAGTTAGTGACTACCATGTCATTTTTATTATCAAAAACTTCACTGCCGCCAAAGCTTATTCCCCTGAAATCTAACAAATGGCCTGGTATGACTATGACAATTTACCGGCCATGATCAGCCCATGCACCAAGCGCAGACTGGATTAGTACTTCAAGAATACCTTACCTTCGAATACATGGTAAAATTCAGTAAATGGCACTCAATCGGTAATAGGTCACGTGGGGATGCTGAGTCTTGGTCGAACAGCTGTATTTGACAGAAGGTGACCTTTTACCTAAATCGTAGCCTGGGTGCAGCGGAGCGGAACCCGTGGTTATAAGTCGCATCAATAAACCCGGGTTACACACCGCTGCATCCAGGCTACGATTAGGTCAATTTTTCAAGGACCTATTTCACTCCAGACTGAGCAACAGATTGGATGATTACTTAATAACGATAATGATCAGGCTTATACGGACCTTTAATTCCTACACCTAAATAATCCGCCTGCTCGGCAGTAAGCTGCGTCAGTTTCACGCCAATTCGTCCCAAGTGTAAACGAGCAACTTTTTCATCCAGAAGTTTAGGAAGAACATAAACTTTCCGTTCGTATTGAGCAGAATTTTTAAATAATTCGATTTGCGCAAGGACCTGATTGGAAAACGATGTAGACATCACAAAGCTGGGATGTCCTGTTGCACAACCTAAATTAACTAGACGGCCTTCTGCTAAAATAATAATGCGTTTCCCGTCAGGAAAAATCACATGATCAACCTGTGGTTTTATATTTTCCCATTGATATGTTCTTAAGCTTTGTACATCAATTTCTGAATCAAAATGGCCAATGTTGCATAAAATAGCCTGATTACGCATGCGTTTCATATGCTCATGAGCCACCACATGATAATTACCCGTTGCTGTAACAACAATATCCACTTGTTCCGCAACATCATCCAGAGTAACTACTCGATATCCTTCCATGGCCGCTTGCAGCGCGCAAATCGGATCAATCTCCGCGATAAGAACAATGGCACCTTGGCCTCTTAATGCTTGCGCACATCCTTTACCTACATCACCATAGCCCAGAATCAGAGCAACTTTACCGGCAATCATGACGTCAGTGGCTCGTTTTATTCCATCCAATAACGATTCGCGACAGCCATACATATTGTCAAATTTAGATTTGGTTACTGAATCATTCACGTTAATCGCAGGAAATTTTAAATCGCCTTGTTTGGCCATTTCATATAAACGCGCCACACCCGTCGTTGTTTCCTCAGAAACTCCTTTTATTTCGGGCAATAACTCATGGTATTTCTGATGAACGATATGAGTCAAATCACCCCCATCATCCAACAATAAATTGGGAGTCCAATCATTTGGACCAGCTATTGTCTGCTCGACACACCACCAGTACTCTTCTTCGGTTTCACCTTTCCAGGCAAATACAGGAATACCTTTTGCGGCCATCGCCGCAGCAGCATGATCTTGGGTAGAAAAAATATTGCAAGAGGACCAGCGTACTTCAGCACCCAAAGCAACCAAAGTTTCAATCAGCACAGCCGTCTGAATCGTCATGTGCAAACATCCGGCAATACGAGCACCTTTTAGTGGTTTTGCAGCACCGAATTCTTCGCGTAACGCCATCAAACCTGGCATCTCAGTCTCAGCAATGGCAATTTCTTTGCGTCCCCAAGAAGCCAGTGACATATCCGCTACTTTATAATCGTGCATCATTTTGCTCCCTGTTCCTACTTTATCGACTAATTCCATTAGACTCTCCTCTCCTTATAAGGCTTTACTCAATTCAGCCACTTTATCCAAACGCTCCCACGGGAAATGCTCACGTCCATAATGGCCATAAGTTGCTGTTTGTCTGTAAATTGGGCGAAGCAAATCATGATGATCAATGATACCTTGCGGGGTTAAATCACAATGAGTATGGATTAATTCAATAATTTCATTATCACTTAAACGCCCTGTTCCAAAAGTTTCAACAAAAATTGAAGTAGGCTCAGCAACACCAATGGCATAAGAAATTTGGATCTCACACTTATCAGCTAAACCAGCAGCTACTATATTTTTAGCTACATGGCGTGCAGCATAAGCAGCAGAACGATCCACTTTTGAAGGGTCTTTACCCGAGAAACATCCCCCGCCATGTCTTGCCATACCACCATAAGTATCCACAATAATTTTACGACCAGTTAATCCACAATCACCTAAAGGGCCACCAATAACAAAGCGTCCTGTCGGATTAATGAAATAACGTGTTTTATGAGTCAACCATTCTGAAGGTAAAGTCGTTTTAATAATTTCTTCGCGCACGGCTTCAACTAAATCATTATGTCCAATTTCAGCTGCATGTTGTGTTGAGAAAACCACTGTATCCACTTCAACAGGAATACCCTTCTCATATTTCAAAGTGAGTTGGCTCTTTGCATCGGGGCGTAACCAGGATAACGCACCTGACTTACGTAACTGAGCTTGTTTTTCCATTAGGCGATGGGCATAAGCAATTGGAGCAGGCATGTACACATCCGTCTCACGACTTGCGTATCCGAACATTAATCCTTGATCTCCAGCCCCAAGAATTTTCGTTTCTTTATTGTCTACACCTTGAGCAATATCAGGTGATTGTTTGCCTATTGCGGAAAGTACAGCACATGATTCCCAATCAAAACCAATTTGGGAGCTGTTGTAACCTATATCCTTCACGACCTGACGTGTTACTGCCTCGACATCAACCCATGCTTTAGTGGTAATTTCGCCACCCACCAGCACCATTCCTGTTTTTACAAAAACCTCACATGCAACACGAGACGCTGGATCCTGCGTTAAAATAGCGTCTAAAATAGCATCAGAAATTTGATCCGCTATCTTGTCAGGATGTCCTTCTGAAACCGACTCAGATGTAAAAACATGGCTTTCATTCATTGTTAAATCCCCTCTCACCTAATGTTAGGGTAATTACTCGCAGCGTGAGTACGCACTCCTGTTCGAACAGCTCCATTTCAGGAATGGGAAGTTTTTCCATTCACTTTCTGCATCATTTGTATAAACTCATTAAATATTATTTCGATGTCATGTGGGCCAGGACTTGCTTCTGGGTGTCCTTGGAAGCCTAGAACAGGTTTATCCTTGTGTCGGATGCCTTGTAATGTCTTGTCAAATAAAGAACGATGCGTGATCGCAAGACACTCAGGTAAGCTTTCTTCATCTACTGCAAAACCATGGTTTTGACTGGTGATAAAAACGCGTTTCTTGCCTTCAGTTTCTATTACAGGATGATTGGAACCATGATGCCCAAATTTCATTTTTTTGGTCACTCCACCGCACGCTAAAGCCAGGATTTGAAATCCCAGGCAGATACCAAAAACAGGAATATTATGTGCCAAAAACTCTTGGGTTGCCTGAATCGCATAATCACAGGCCTGTGGATCCCCAGGACCATTCGATAAGAAAACCCCATCAGGATTCATCGCCAAAACATCAGCAGCTGAAGTATTTGCCGGCACTAAAGTTAAATGACATCCTTTATCATACAGGATACGTAATATGTTGTGTTTTACCCCAAAATCATACGCAACAACATGAAATTGCTGTGGGTGAGACCACTTACCCCATTCCCCTTGGCCACTATGCCAACTTTCCGTCGTTTTTCTTGAAACTTCTAGTGCTAAATCAACACCTTGTAATCCAGAAAATGATTTTGCTTTTACTAAAGCAATCTCTGAATTTTCAACATCAGTACTAATGCATGCACCTAAAGCGCCATGCTCTCGTAAACGCAAAGTCAAATCACGCGTATCAATATCAGCAATGGCAACAACGCCATTTTTTTTGAGCCAATCTGGTAGAGAATGCTCGGCACGATAATTACTGTGCGTAATAGGAGCATTGCGAATCACTAAACCAGCAGCCCAGACTTTATTAGATTCCATATCTTCGTGAGTACATCCCGTATTTCCAATATGGGATGTAGTCAATGTGATGATTTGCCTTGTGTACGAAGGATCGGTCAACATTTCCTGATAACCGGTTAAAGAGGTATTAAACACTAACTCACCAACACAATCACCTGTTGCTCCTATGGAAATACCTTTATAAATAGTACCATCGGCTAACGCTAAAATTGCTGGTTGGGGTTGGTTCATCATGGATCTACTCTAAATTGATGTTAATGTTGACATGATTGAACCGTAGCTTGGGGTAAACCCAGGAAATTCGCATCAGAAATACCATGGAGTTCGCTTTACTCCCCCCAGGCTACAGTAAAAAATGCACACATAGATAAATTCAGCAATTGTAACTTACTTGATTCAAAATTTCATGTCTTCAAAGAATTTTTTCACTCCTGCAAACCAGGAATTAGAACGTGGTGAATGTTTTGCTTTAGCATTTTCTAGTGATTCCTGAAATTTCGTTAATAATTCTTTTTGTTCACGAGATAAATTCACAGGAGTTTCTACAACCACTTTACATAATAAATCACCTTGTCCATGCCCACGCACTGACTGCATTCCCTTTCCTCGTAAGCGAAATACTTTGCCGGTTTGTGTTGCTTCGGGAATCTTTAAAGTCACTCGTCCTTCAAGTGTTGGAACTTCAATGGAGCCACCAAGGACTGCGATAATAAAACTAATCGGTACTTCACAATGCAAGTCATTCTCATGGCGTTCAAATATCGTATGGTTTTTTACACTGATTTGTACGTAAAGATCACCCTGACCACCACCATACATTCCAGCCTCACCCTCTCCAGTTAGGCGAACGCGATCGCCGTTATCTACACCGGCAGGAATTTGAACCGTAAGTTTCTTGCTTTCTCGTACACGTCCTTGACCATGGCAGCTTGCGCAAGGATCAGTAATAATTTTTCCCTCACCATGACAACTATGGCACGTTTGCTGGATGGAGAAAAAGCCTTGTTGAATCCTGACTTGTCCCATTCCCTGGCAGGTATCGCAATTTTGGGGTTGTGTTCCCTTTTTGGCACCAGTACCAGTACATGTCTCACAGACTCCATGTCGTGGAACTGTAATTTGCACTTCTTTACCTGATGCAGCTTCTTCAAGTGTTAATTGCACATTAAATTGTAAATCTGCTCCACGTTGACCACGAGATTGTCGGCTTGAACCACGTCCACCGGAAAAGATATTTTCAAAAATATCTTCGAAAACATCACCAAAGCCGCCAAAGCCACCGCCACCAAAACCGCCTTGTCCACCACGCATTGAAGGGTCTACGCCAGCATGACCAAACTGATCGTATGCAGCACGCTTTTGTTGATCGGATAAAATACTGTAAGCATATTGAATTTCTTTGAATTTTTCTTCTGCAGCAGAATCACCATGATTACGATCTGGGTGATACTTCATTGCCAATCTGCGATATGCTTTTTTAATTTCAGCATCACTGGCAGTTCGACTTACTTCTAAAAGCTCATAATAATCCCGCTGTTCCATAACTACTCACAATATAAAAATTAAAAATGGACTACATAGCCTGGGCGTAGCAAAGCGAAACCAGTGGTTTAAGAACTTCATTCCCCAAAAACCTGGTTTCGCTTCGCTGCACCCAGGCTACAAGCACATGTGTTACTCGATGATAAGGCTAACCAATTACTTCTTATCGTCTTTAACTTCTTCAAATTCAGCATCAACCACTCCTTCATCCGCCTTAGCTGACTCCTGAGCTTGGGGTTGTTCTTGCTGAGCTTGACCTTGTCCTTCAGATGACTTTTTAGCATAAACGCGTTCTGCCATTTTAGCAGAAGCATCACTTAGCACTTTTAATTTCTCTTCAATTTGTGCTTTATCACTGCCTTGAATTGCTTCTTTTAATTCAGCAATTGCTGTTTCTATGCCTTTTTTCTCATCTTCAGCAAGCTCACCTGCAAGATCTTTCATTGACTTTTCACAGCTGTGAATCAAACTGTCTGCCTGATTACGTAACTCAGCCATTTCTTTAAATTTCTTGTCTTCATCGGCGTGATATTTCGCATCTTTCACCATTGCGTCAACTTCTTCGTCACTTAAACCACTGGATGCTTTAATGACGATTGATTGCGCTTTACCTGTTGCTTTATCTTTAGCAGACACATTAAGGATACCATTCGCATCAATATCAAAAGTCACTTCAATTTGCGGTACGCCACGTGGTGCAGGAGGAATATCTCCTAAATCGAATCGACCTAAAGATTTGTTCGCTGAAGCCTGTTCTCTTTCACCTTGTAACACATGGACAGTAACTGCTGTTTGATTATCATCCGCAGTAGAAAATACTTGATTCGCTTTAGTAGGAATGGTCGTATTTTTCTCGATGAGTTTTGTCATCACACCGCCCATCGTTTCAATACCTAAAGACAATGGAGTAACGTCAAGCAACAGAATATCCTTCACTTCACCTGATAATACTGCCGCTTGAATCGCAGCACCTACAGCAACTGCTTCGTCTGGGTTAACGTCTTTACGTGGCTCTTTGCCAAAAAACTCTTCTACAGTTTTTTGAACCAATGGCATACGTGTTTGACCACCAACCAAAATCACCTCATTAATTTGAGATACAGTTAATCCAGCATCTTTCAATGCTATTTTGCAAGGCTCAACAGTACGCTCAACCAGCTTCTCAACTAAAGACTCCAATTTAGCGCGAGTCAGCTTGATGTTTAAATGTTTTGGTCCAGTAGCATCTGCAGTAATGTAAGGCAAATTAACATCCGTTTGTTGTGCAGAAGAAAGTTCAATTTTAGCCTTTTCAGCAGCATCTTTCAGGCGTTGCAGCGCTAATGGATCATTATGTAAATCAATTCCGCTGTCTTTTTTAAATTCATAAGCGAGATCATCAATCAAAGCCAAGTCGAAGTCTTCACCACCCAAGAAGGTATCGCCATTCGTTGCCAATACTTCGAATTGGTGCTCGCCATCCACTTCTGCAATTTCAATTATGGAGATATCAAAGGTACCGCCACCAAGGTCGTATACAGCAATAACTGAATCACCACGCTTTTTATCCATACCGTATGCAAGAGCAGCAGCGGTAGGTTCGTTAATGATACGTTTTACTTCAAGACCAGCAATACGACCTGCATCTTTAGTTGCCTGACGTTGTGAATCATTAAAGTAAGCAGGTACAGTAATTACTGCTTCTTTGACTTCCTCACCTAAATAATCTTCTGCCGTCTTTTTCATCTTACGCAACACTTCAGCAGAAATCTGTGGCGGTGCTTTGTCTTGAGTTTTCACACGAACCCAAGCATCGCCATTATCCGCTTTAACGATCTTGTAAGGCACCATTTTGATATCTTTTTGAACGACTGCATCATCAAAACGACGACCAATCAATCGCTTAATTGCAAATAAAGTGTTATCTGGGTTAGTCACTGCTTGACGTTTCGCAGATTGTCCCACCAATACTTCACCGTCATCGGTAAAAGCAACGATGGAAGGCGTGGTTCGGTGGCCTTCACTGTTTTCAATTACCTTGGGTTTGTCACCTTCCATTACAGCAACGCAAGAGTTGGTGGTACCCAAGTCTATTCCTATAATTTTTGCCATTCTATTCTTGCTCCAAAAGTAGTAGTTTTCTAATACGATAATTCTTATATGTGGGGCATTACCTGCTGATTTCAACCCATAAACGCCATAATTTTATTTTTTCGATACAACAACTCGTGCTGGTCGAATCACTCGGTCACTCAATTTGTACCCTTTCTGGAATACTGCCAAAACTGTATTAGGTTCAGCATCTGGAGCATTTTGCATCGACATCGCTTCATGCAATTGCGGATCAAAAGGACTGCCAAGAGGGTCTATTTGTTCTACATCAAATTTTTGCAATGCATCCACAAAAAGTTTCAACGTTAATTCTAAACCTTCACACATTGCCGTATCATCTGCCTGCACAGCCAATTGCAATGCCTGCGCTAAACTGTCAATTACTGGTAGTAAACTGGTAATTAACTTTTCAACACCATAACGATGCGCATTAGCCACTTCACGCTCGGATCGGCGGCGAACATTATCCAAGTCAGCAAGAGCCCGAACAGATTTTTCCCAATTTTCATGAGCTTGTTGTTCAGCCAGAGCTAACTTTTCACTTAATTCAACATAGCTTGGATGATCCAAAGAGGCCTCTAAGTGCTCATCATCAAGCGCGGTGCCCTCTTCTGAATACTCTGCATTCAACTGCTGCTCTTCATGATTGTGCTCTTCTTTAAATTGATGCCAATTTTTTTTGTCATGTTTTGTCATTCAAAATACTCCTAATCATCTGCCTAGCAACGTGAAATTCGAAATGGGGGCACCCCAATTTATTTTCAAGTCCCCGACACCTTTTATTTTCCAATATTTGTCTTAAAACAGAATCTGAATACTACTTTGCTCTTGTCAAAACACTAGAATAATCAGCAGTTCGCTTGCAGTATGTGTTCATTTATTCCATACTTAGACTCAAAAAAGTCACCTGGGTTTATTTATGCAAAAATGGTCGCCTACATCTTGGCTCCAGTATTCGTATTTACAAGCTGCAACATATGCTGATGAAGGGCAATTAAACAAGATTGTAGAACAACTTGGCCTTTTGCCTCCGCTCGTTACCAGCAGCGAAGTCAAAAACTTAAAACATGAAATTGCGCGCGCAGGGCGCGGAGAGGCTTTTATTCTCCAAGGCGGTGATTGCGCTGAATCATTTAATGATTGTCGTTCTGAAATTATCAGCAATAAGCTAAAAATTATATTGCAAATGAGTTTGATCTTATTGCATGGCTTGCGTAAACCCATTATTCGTGTTGGACGAATCGCCGGACAGTATGCCAAACCGCGTTCTTCAGATTACGAGACAATCGATGGCATTACTTTGCCCAGCTATCGTGGTGATTTGGTTAATTCACCCGAATTTACTTCCGAAGCAAGAGATCCCAATCCCAATCTCTTATTGCAAGCCTACAGCTGTTCTGCGATTACCTTAAACTTTATTCGCAGCTTGCTCGACAGTGGTTTTGCGAGTCTTAATCATCCGCAACAATGGGATTTAGGATTTGTTGAGCATTCCAAACAAAAAGAAGACTACCAAACCTTAGTGAAATCAATAGCTGACGCATTGGACTTCTTAGACACGATTGATGGGATACAGTCCAGTAATTTATCCAAGGTCGATTTTTATACTTCTCATGAGGCCTTACATTTGCATTATGAGCAAGCATTGACGCGGAAAATGGAGGATGGCTTGTGGTACAACCTCTCCACGCACTTGCCCTGGATAGGAATGCGTACTGCACAGGTTAATAGTGCCCATTTAGAATTTTTACGTGGTGTAGAAAATCCCATTGGCATCAAAATTGGCCCATGCGCTACACCGGAATGGTTTGAGGAAGTATTAAACAGAGCAAATCCTCAGCGTGATGAAGGACGGCTTTTATTATTCACGCGTTTAGGCGCTCGCCATATAGACAAACTGCTCCCGCCTTTGATTGAAGCAGTAAGGAAAACAAAAATTCCAGTAACCTGGTCTTGTGATCCCATGCATGGCAACACAGAAACTACAGCCGATGGCATTAAAACGCGTCACTTTGATAATATTCTTTTAGAATTAAAGCAAGCCCTGGAAATACATCGCAATATGGGCAGCTATCTTGGTGGCGTTCATTTCGAACTGACTGGTGATAACGTCACCGAATGTATTGGTGGTGCACGCGGTTTAGACGCAAACGACCTGAAAAAAGCCTATCATAGTCTGGTTGATCCAAGGTTAAACTACGAACAATCGATAGAAATGGCTATTCAATTAAGTAAGCAATTCAGAAACGATTAACCTCAACTGAAGCTACAACTTGCTGTTGGAAATAAATGAAATCCCTACGTACCGCGCTGTATGCACGGTATCCAGAGATTTATTAGCCTTGATGATAATAAAGGCTAAACTCATGAACTGCCTCAATCATCGCCCCAACATGTTCTTGAGGTACATCAGGAGTTACACCATGCCCCAGATTAAATACATGCCCTGCACCATGCCCAAAAGATGCAAGTACCTTTTTTACGTGATCACGAATGCATTGTGGCGAAGTCAATAACACAGAGGGATCAAGATTTCCTTGCAAGGCAACTTGATGACCTACTCTTCGTCGTGCATCACCTAAATCACAAGTCCAGTCAATTCCCAGAGCATCACAACCAGTAGCCACCATTTTCTCCAACCATTGCCCCCCTCCTTTGGTAAACAAAATAATAGGCACTTCTGGAAATTTGGCTTTTATCTGATGCACGATTTGCTGCATGTAATGCAGTGAGAAATTTTGATAACTCTCGGGTGTTAAAACCCCACCCCAAGTATCAAAAAGCATCACCGTATTCACGCCAGCACTGACTTGTTCACACAAATAGTCAGCGACAGAAACCGCTAATTTGTGCAATAGCATATGCGCAGCTTCCGATTCAGTATAAATCAAACGCAAAATACGCTTAAATTCCCGGCTGCTCTTACCCTCAACCATATAACAAGCTAATGTCCAAGGACTTCCTGCAAAACCAATCAAAGGCAACTCTTTAGGCATCTCTTTACGAATTAAACGCACTGCATTCATCACATAATCCAAAGAATCCAGCTCAGGAATTTTTAAATTCTTTATTGCGTTTACGTCTTGAATCGGATGATGAAAGCAAGGCCCTTCACCTTCAACGAAATACAAACCCAAACCCATGGCATCAGGTATCGTCAAAATATCAGAAAATAAAATAGCCGCATCTAAAGCAAAACGACGCAAAGGCTGCAAAGTGACCTCACAAGCCAGTTCAGGATTTTTGCAAAGACTTAAAAAATCGCCAGCTTGAGCTCGTGTCTGCCGGTATTCTGGTAAATAACGGCCTGCTTGCCGCATCATCCACACCGGAGTTCGCTCAACAGGTTGACGTATCAAAGCACGTAGAAATAAAGATTCATTGAGATCATACATACACTCTACCTCAGCATCATTAAAATGATGCTAATGTAACATACTTACAAAAATTAAGAAAAACTAGGAGGCAAGTCTTTTGATAAGGGCTATTTTAAAGAAATTTTGGCTCTTTCCCATTTAAGGGGGCAGCTCTAATCACCCACAGAGCACCTTAACACGCACTCTGTAATTTTCAAATTTACTAAAACCATAAGCTCTTCGCTGAATGAGTTTCATTTTACGTAACTACTCACCCCTATACGCCACTGCGTGTCGTACATGGGTGAACTAACTATATTTAGAAAAAAATTGAAAAAAATCAAAAAAATCAAAAAATACTTGACATGTTTTTTTGTGTTAAATTTCAAAATTCACTGAACGGCCCAAAATCTGCATTAGAAGCACCCTTGCAGATCCACCAAGATCATAAAAGCCTCGAAG
>JBOFJV010000212.1:0-3337 GCA_051657005.1 Legionella sp.
ATCCAATAGCTTCGGAAACTGAATATTTTGGCGGTATACTAATCAGCATATGCACATGGTCTTGAACCATATGCCCCTCCAATATTTTACAACCTCGATGACTTGCTAAATCTCTGAATACTGGACCTAGAAACCTTCTGCTTTGGCCATATAACACTTTTTACGATATTTCGGTACAAACACTACATGGTATTTACAGTCATATTTCGAGTGACTTAAACTATCATACGATGATGTTGTCATAATTACTCTCCTGTGAAACCGTCAAGTCCACAGCTGTATTTTGACATCATCGTCACTAAATCTTAAGGCTAAGCCTTGAGAGTCTCACTAGTCAAACTAGTGGTTTACCTGTCTTAAAATTAAATACAGTAACACCTTGCTGAGTCGGGCATTGTGAGAGGTAATTAGTGAATCCGGAAACCTTTTTTCATCATCCATAATGAGTCATTGATCGTATTTTTAAATTAATTATACATCAATATTGAGTGTAAATCTGATATTTTAAAATCTGGTAAAGCGATTTATAGAAAAAATTCTACGTAATTTACAAGAGCTTATCTCTTTTATTCCATAGTAATACACAGGGTTATCCACAGGATTTCGATGGGCTAAAAAACACCAAATTTTAAAAATTATTAAATTTCAATTAGTTAGGTTAAGTGCGGTGATGAACAACGGCGATGCTCAGAAAGTTATTCACAATTTATGGTATTTTCTCTATCAAACATCATGACTCCTTTGATAAAATCACTTTGCAATAGCGCACTACGATGGTTAAATAGTGATTATCAAATCCAATGAATACAAAAAAGATGAATGAAGTGGCAGAACGAAAAGCGTTAACAGAATTTACAGAAAAAGCATATCTTGATTATTCAATGTATGTCATTTTAGATAGAGCCTTACCCCATATCGCGGATGGTTTAAAACCGGTGCAACGACGTATTGTTTATGCGATGTCTGAATTAGGTTTAAAAGCCACTGCGAAACATAAAAAATCAGCCCGCACAGTTGGGGATGTATTAGGTAAGTTCCATCCTCATGGTGACAGTGCGTGTTACGAAGCAATGGTCTTAATGGCTCAGCCTTTTTCTTATCGTTATCCCTTTGTTGATGGACAAGGAAACTGGGGTTCTCCAGATGATCCTAAATCCTTTGCTGCCATGCGTTATACGGAGGCTCGTTTATCGCGTTATGCGGATGTATTGTTGGCTGAGTTGTTACAAGGTACTGTGGATTGGGTGGATAATTTTGATGGAACGTTACAAGAGCCTTCTTTATTGCCAGCACGACTGCCTAACATTTTACTCAATGGTGCGACAGGAATTGCAGTAGGAATGGCCTCGGATATTTTACCCCATAATTTAACTGAAGTGGCTAATGCGTGCGTGCATTTATTGGATAATCCCCAAGCGGATATGACAGAGATTACCCACTACATTAAAGGGCCTGATTTTCCAACAAATGCTGAAATCATTACTCCGCCTGAAGCGATTAACTCAATGTATGAAACCGGCAATGGCTCTATAAAAATGCGGGCTGTTTACTGCCAGGAAAAACAAAACATAGTGATTACGGCGCTACCCTATCAAGTATCAGGTGCCAAGGTATTGGAGCAAATCGCACTCCAGATGCAACAGAAAAAATTGCCAATGGTTGAAGACTTGCGCGATGAATCGGATCATGAACACCCTACACGTTTAGTCATTATTCCTCGTTCGAATCGTGTTGATGCAGAAGGACTTATGTCCCATTTGTTTGCCACCACGGATTTAGAGCGCAGCTACCGTGTTAACTTTAATATGATAGGCCTTGATGGCAAACCAAGAGTAAAAAATTTACTGGAAATTTTAACAGAATGGTTAGTCTATCGCTTAGCTACTGTGAAAAGACGGCTAGAATATCGTTTGGCAAAAGTATTAGATCGCATTCATGTCCTTGAAGGATTGCTTATTGCTTATTTGAATATTGATGAAGTCATTGCCATTATTCGCGAGCATGAGGAGCCCAAGCAAGGATTAATGGCGCGCTTTAATCTTACCGATCGTCAGGCAGAAGCAATTTTAGAAATGAAGTTGCGTCATTTGGCAAAACTTGAAGAAATCAAATTACGTGGTGAGCTCGATGAACTTTGCGCGGAGCGTGATCATCTGCAAAGCACTTTAGCTTCAGAGCAGCGCTTAAAAGCTTTAGTCAAAGAAGAAATTATTAAAGACCGCGATGAGTTTGGTGACGAGCGTCGTTCACCGATCACGGTTCGCCAAGAATCCCAAGCGTTAAAAGAAGAAGATATTTTACCCAACGAGCCCATTACCGTTGTGATTTCTAAAAAAGGTTGGGTCAGAGCCGCTAAAGGGTATGATGTGAATGGCCATGAGTTGAGTTATAAGGCTGGTGATGAGTTTAAGGCTCAAACTATGGCCCGCTCAAACCAGCAAATTCTCTTTTTTGACAGCGAAGGAAAAGTCTATTCACTGCCTGGGCATGTATTACCTTCTGCTCGTGGTCAAGGTGAGCCATTAACCGGTAAGTTAAATCCGGCTGAAGGGGCATTGTTTGAAGCAGTAGTCGGTGGTGAAGTGGAGCAATTGGTTTTATTAGCCAGTGATGCTGGCTATGGCTTTATTGCAAAAATAGGCGACCTTCATGTCAAAAACCGTAATGGTAAAGCATGCATTAAATTGCCTGAGGCAAGCTGTATTCTTCCGCCGCGAATAATGCCAAATCATGAAGTGGTTTATGTGGCCTGTGCAACAAGTGCTGGTCGATTACTGATTTTTTCTGCCAGCGAAATACCTCAATTCTCTCGTGGAAAGGGCAATAAGTTAATTAGCATTCCTTCGGCTAAAGCTGCATCTCGTGAGGAATACATTATTGATGTGCAAGTTTTGTCTGCGAATGATTCCCTTACCGTACATGCAGGAAAGCGCCATTTTACCTTAAAGGGGGCTGATCTTGATCACTATAAGGGAGAGCGTGGACGCCGCGGAAATCGCTTGCCGCGCGGCTTGCAAAATGTGACTCAATTGCAAGTGATTACATCCGATTAATCCGCGCCAACGTGATGGAAGAGGGTGTTTTAACTGAAGAAAAATGGCACAAAATCGTAGCCTGGGTGCAACGCCTAGTCTTCAGGCTACGATAAAATAAAGTAACTTATTGAATTAAAAGAAAAAACAACAACTTACCGGTTAAAATTTTTGGCTCTACACCAATTAAGGGGGCACTTTAATCAAATTAGTCTAGACTAAGTCATTGATTTAGCGAACAAAAGGAGATTAAAGTGCCGAAGTACAATCTTATCCTAAATTTACCTGGATTTTCCATAGTAAAA
>JBOFJV010000213.1:0-6594 GCA_051657005.1 Legionella sp.
GAAAGATGAAGTCGCCAGAATGTGGCGGTTTAGTAAATCAAATGGAATCACAGAATGGTTTCATCGTAAAATGAAACTCATTCAGAGAAGAGCTTATGGTTTTAGAAAATTTGAAAATTACAGAGTGCGTGTTAAGGGGATCTGTGGGTGATTAGAGCTGCCCCCTTAAATGGGAAAGAGCCCAATATTTTCATGAGCCAGTAGATTTAAAAGTTGCTCATTGAAATCGTGAATTACAAATGCTTTGGGTTCTTGATGGACGTGTTGTTTGGGACAATAGGGGCGATCATAAGGAATGCCTTGAGTAATGTCTGTAGCTTTTGCGTAGACAATTTCTTTCCCTTGTGCTTTAACGACATATCAACCATCATTTCTAAGGGTGCCTACTACGGTTGCTTGGGCACCATCACAGATTTCATGGAGGGCAAAACGTGTATTGTAATGATGTAAGAATGTTTCAACGAGCTCCTTAGGAACAATCCACATAAAGCGCTCTTGGGTTTCAGAACACAAGATGACTGCGGGTAATAAATGACTCATGCTGGTTGGCACATGATCCAAATTAATTTCTGCACCATAACCACCGGCTTCGGCCAATTCGATACTGGCGCAAGCAATTCCTCCTGTCCCGAGGTCTTTAAAACCAACGCGATCAATTAAATTATTTTCGCGCAACCAGGCAAACATTGCATAATTTGCTTTAAGAATATGTCGTTGTAAAAAAGTGTTGGGTTCTTGTACAGCCCCTTTATTTTGCTCTTGTTGTTCTTCGCTCAAGGTTGCTGAGGCAAAGGCAGCACCACCAAAACCGCTGTTGTTTGTAGGTTTGCCCACTAAGATAAATTGATAGTCCGTTGCATGAGCAGGTGCATAAGAGTGAATAATATGGTCTTCTCTGACGATGCCTAAGGTAACCACGGTGACGAGGCAATTTTCATTGTAGGCTTCATCGTAATAGGTATCGCCACCCAAATTGGGGATTCCTAGTGGATTTGCATAGCCGGCAATGCCTTGAACGACACCTTGCTGTATCCATTTGGTTTTTGGCCGATTAATGTCGCCAAAACGTAGGCTATCTGCAACAGCAATTACTGCTGCTCCCATACAGCACACATCACGTACGTTACCGCCAACTCCTGTGGCTGCTCCTTCAAAAGGAACCAATTGTGAGGGATGATTGTGTGATTCGTGACTGACCACTATGCCATAACGTCGGTTTTGCTTGTCTGTTGCTACGGCAACGATGCCTGCCTCTTCTTTCGGACCGAGAATAACATGAGGCGCTTGGGTCATGAATTGATTGAGGTGTTTGTGGCTGCTTTTATAAGAACAATGTTCGGAGCCTTGGATTGACCATAAAACACATTAGGCGTAAGTAGGTGGTCGTTTCAATAAGAAGTTTTGGATGGTGATGGCTTCGTCGACAGTCAGGCGCAGGTTAAAACGCTGGAGCAAATTGGCCAATTCCTCCACTGGGTACTGCGTAAAATCAAAACAATCCGGTGTTTCTAGTATTTTAGGACTACCATCAGTTAAAACGTCATCGGATTGTACTCGCATTTTGAATGGAGATCAATAATAAAGTTGTTGTTTATTTGACAAGATTAGTAAAAATAAAGCCTTTTTGATTGGGTTATGTGCTAGAATAGTGCTTCAAGATGGCCTGGGTGAAGGCGAACCACGTGAGTAAGACTTTATTCAGGTTAAGAACTCTGGTTTCGCTTCGTCCAGAGATATCCTCTTATTTGTAGCTCCATAAAAAAGTCTTCTTGCCTGACTTGGGTTTTAGGCAAATCCAGCAAGGAGACTCCAATCGTTCTATGATGAGCCGCTAAAATGTCTTTAGATTTTCGATTCCTTCCATAATTGCTCAACAATTTGAGGATTGGCTAAAGTTGATATATCGCCTAACTCATCCAGATTTTCTATTTCTTTTCCTGCGATTTTTCGCAAAATACGACGCATTATTTTACCTGAACGTGTTTTGGGTAAATCAGCGACGATGTGAACGATGTCTGGTTTTGCAATGGGGCTGATTTCTTTATTCACTTGTTTGATTAATTCCGATTCCAATTGTGCTGAGGCATCAAAACCTTGCTTTAAGGTAACGAAAGCGTAAATCCCTTGGCCTTTAAGCTCATGGGGAATGCCAACCACTGCTGCTTCGGCAACCGCAGGATGACTTACTAAAGCACTCTCGATTTCAGCAGTACCTAAGCGATGTCCGGACACATTAACGACATCATCCACCCGACCCGTAATCCA
The DNA here is from genome assembly GCA_051657005.1 of Legionella sp. GTDB lineage: Bacteria > Pseudomonadota > Gammaproteobacteria > Legionellales > Legionellaceae > Legionella. The sequence continues at coordinate 2,266 of JBOFJV010000213.1, forward strand.
ATAGTCACCGTCTTCATCGCGTCGTGCACCATCACCGGTAATGTAATAACCATGATGTAGGTACGTCATGCAATAACGTTGATGATCTCCCGCAATAGTTCTTGCCATAGAGGGCCAAGGGTATTTCATCGCCAAAAGTCCTTCGCCGGCACCTGTAATTTCGTGACCATGTTCATTAAGAAGTACAGGAACTACTCCAGGAATTGGTTGGCATGCAGCACCTGGCTTGCTGGATGATGCATCTGCTCTTGGCGTAATCATCACTGAACCTGTTTCAGTTTGCCACCAAGTATCTACAATGGGGCATTTGCTGTGTCCTACTTTTTGATAATACCACTGCCAGGCTTCCGGATTAATCGGTTCGCCTACTGAGCCCAATAAACGTAAGGAGTTTCTTGAACTTGACGTCAGCCATTCATCACCAGCTCGCATTAGAGCTCGTATCGCGGTAGGTGCGGTGTAAAATACGTTCACTTGATGTTTGTCAATAATTTGCCAATTGCGCGAAGCATCTGGCCAAGTCGGAATTCCCTCATAGATTAAAGTAGTAATCCCGTTGCAAAGAGGACCATATACGACATAGCTATGGCCTGTAATCCAGCCGATGTCTGCAGTACACCAAAATACTTCATCTTTTTTACAGTCAAATATCAGCTCATGGGTATATGCTGCTTGTACTAAATAGCCTCCTGTTGAATGGACTACGCCTTTAGGCTGGCCAGTACTGCCTGAGGTATATAAGATAAATAAGGGATCTTCGGCATCAATTGGCTCTGGATCGCAATGGGCACTGACGCTGTTTTTGAGTTCATGCCACCAATGATCTTTTGTTGCATCAAAGGCAATGGGCTCATCACTGGTTTTGACCACCAATCGTTGTATTGGCAAATCATTGCATGCTTCGTCAACTTGTTCTTTTAAACCAATTAATTTGCCACCGCGTTTAAAGTGGTTCGCGGTGATGATGCAACTGCATTCAGAAGCTTGAACGCGTTGTCTTAAGGCATGAGCCGAAAAACCAGCAAAGACGACCGCGTGTGTTGCTCCAATACGGGCACAAGCAAGCATCGCAATCGCAGCCTCCGGGATCATCGGTAAATAAATGGCTACTCTATCTCCATTTTTGACCTTTAATTGTTTGAGTACATTACTCATGCGACATACTTCAGCATGTAACTCGGCAAAGGTTAAGGTTTTTTGTTGTGCCGGATCATCGCCTTCCCAAATAATTGCTGGGTGATTTGCTTTATGGGGTAAATGTCGGTCGAGACAATTGATGCTGGCATTGAGTTTGCCTCCTTTGAACCAGGTGACATCACCATGGTGTAAGCTTCCTGCAAGCACTGTATGCCAAGGGTTTAGCCAATCAACGGTTTGTTGTGCCACCTCAGCCCAAAATTCAGTTAAGGAATCTTCAGTCGGAGTTAATTCATGGTAACGTAAATGAGCGTGCATTTTATACCTCTTTGTCCTGTGTCATTAATTTTATTATTGCTGAAAAATCAGATTCACCTAATCCTTGATCAATCAGGTGTTGATAAAGCGCGGTCGCTTGAGAGCCCAAATGCGTTTTCACATTGACTGAATGAGCTGATTCCTGGCTGAGATTTAAATCTTTTAGCATCATTGCCGCTGCAAATCCTGGTGTATAATCATTATTCGCTGGAACATTTTCTAAAACACCGGGAACTGGAGCATATTTGGACATTGCCCAGCATTGTCCTGATGCATGATTCACTACTTCAAACAGTTTTTGTGGTGATAACCCCAATTGTTCTGCCAGGACAAAAGCCTCTGCAACAGCAATCATGGAAATACCGAGAATCATGTTATTGCATATTTTCGCCGCTTGACCGCTCCCTGCATTTCCGGTGTAAATGATTTTTTGTCCCATAGCCGACAAAATGGGTTGTGCTGTATGTAATGCCTCTTTTTCACCCCCAACCATAAACGTAAGTGTACCCGCTGCGGCACCAGCTACGCCTCCTGATACAGGCGCATCGACTACATGAAGTTGGTGTTGTTTGGCCAGATGATGGGTTTCTCGTGAACTGTTCACATCGATAGTGGAGCAGTCGATATAGAGCGTGTCTTTCTTAGCTCCGTGGAATAGGCCATGTTCTCCACTGCAGACATTCAATACTTGTTGTCCCGTTTGCAGCATGGTAATGAGTACGTCTTTATCCTGGGCCAGGTCATGGATGTTTTGCGCAATGAAACCACCTGCCTGGGAAAAATGTTGAAGAGCGGCGTGTTGTAAGTCATATCCTGTGACTTGATGTCCTGCTTTCACCAGATTGGTTGCCATGGGTAAACCCATATGACCTAATCCCACAAATCCTATTTTTGCCATTAAATTCTCCATAGCGTCTTGACTTATTTCCCGGAGTACTACGTGCCCTCCGGGCAATTGCTTTAATTATGGGGTGGCATAATAAAAGCGTTTCCTTTAACGTCACTCACTGGCCATTTGCTGGTGACGGTTTTTCTGCGCGTGTAAAATTGAATGCTTTCTTGACCATGCATGTTCGTCTCACCAAAAGAAGAATGCTTCCAACCGCCAAAAGGATGATTGGCTATGGGGACTGGAATTGGAATATTGATCCAGACCATACCCACTTGTACGCGTTGGCTGTATTCACGGGCGCTAAATCCATCACGTGTGAAAATTGCAGTCCCATTACCGTACTGATTTCGATTCACTAAGGCTAAAGCTTCTTCAAAATTATTCACGCGTACAATGACTAAAACTGGACCAAAGATTTCATTTTGATAGATTGACATCTGTTCATGAACCTGATCAAACAGACAGGGGCTCATGAATAAACCTTGTGGGTGTTTAGGGTGTTTAAATGATCGGCCATCAATAATTAATTTTGCGCCTTCGCTTATGCCTTTATCTACAGCGGCTAAAACTTTTTGTCGATGCATACTGCTGATCAACGGCCCCATATCTGCTCCATGAACATCTCCTGCATTGATACGAATGGCATGAATCTGTGGTGTTATTTTCGCAATTAAAGCATCTGCAGTTTGGTTACCGACAGCAACGACGACAGAGATTGCCATGCAACGCTCACCAGCAGAACCATAGGCTGCGCCCACGATCGCAGAAGCTGCTTGGTAGAGATCCGCATCAGGCATCACCACACAGTGATTTTTTGCTCCACCAAATGTATGAGCACGTTTTCCAGAAGCTGTTGCTGCAGTATAAATAGAGTGCGCGACAGGGGTAGATGCGACAGCAGTAAAACTGGCAATATCAGGATGAGCAAGCAAAGCGTCTACGGTTGTTTTATCACCATGCAAGCAGTTGACGACGCCATTAGGTAATCCTGCTTCACTGAGTAACTCCAATAAACGGACTGGCGCTGAAGGATCTTGTTCGGAAGGTTTGAGGATGAATGTATTACCGCAAGAAATTGCGGGGATCATCATCCATATCTGGACCATTACTGGAAAATTAAAGGGGTAGACTCCAGCACAAACGCCTATAGGTTGTCTTAAGGTCTGACAGTCGATTCCATTCGTCACATCAGCAGAAAACTCGCCTTGAAGTTGATTGACCAGGCCACAATGCAATTCCACTACTTCAATAGCACGTGCTACAGATCCTTTCGCGTCATCCAATGTTTTGCCGTGCTCCTGGGTAATTATTCGTGCTAGGTCCAGCTGATTTTTCTCTAATAACTCTCTGAATTTCAAAGGATTCTCGCTCTTTTAATCGCTGGAGTTTGCGCCAATGCTATCCCGGCTTCTTTAGCCGTAGCCACTGTTTTGTGGCAAAGTGACTGCGATGCAAAATGTACTTGACCAATGACTTCGCCCAAGGCAGGATTATAGACAGAATGGCTTGTGGTGCTCGTTTCGTCAATTAATTGACCACCAATATAGTGCTGAACAATGTAGCCCATTAGCAAACTCCTTTTTATTATTTTTTATCAATTAAGTGGTTTATTGTAATTGTTTCGGAGAATTATTTATACAATAATAATGAAGATATTAGGACTAAATTTAACCTCTTTTTAAATCTCTCTACGCCGGAGTTGCGTAGGATAGAGGTAAATAGTTAAGGAAATTAATCGATGGCAAATGGAATTATTTTACGTGTACCTCACGGTACCGAGTTATCATGGATCTACACCAATTAAGGGGGCACTTTAATCAAATTAGTCTATACTACGTCATTGATTTAGCGAACAAAAGGAGATTAAAGTGCCGAAGTACAATCTTATCCTAAATTTACCTGGATTTTTCATAGTCAAAGTGAGCGGATATCAACCATTAATATTAGATGTAAGCTATAACCGATTATCCCGTTGTAGTCAT
>JBOFJV010000214.1:0-24894 GCA_051657005.1 Legionella sp.
CAACAACAACTTCATTCTCTTTTAATGAAAAGAGCATTAACACAAAAGGCATGTCGTAAAGTAATACCTACCTTCTTAGGCATGCTGACTGAATTAAAGCAAAGTGCTTTTAAGGCTTTAGCTTCATTGGGTAAGACCCTTGGAGCTTGGAAAAGTGCATCTGAAGCCCAAAATGACACTTGATTGCTTCGCCTGCGGCTCGCAACGACGGCATAATGCACATATAATATACTACTAAAAATAAGTGTCGATACATCAAGACCCAACCTACTTTTGCTTGCATTTGGTTCTTAGCCTGACGGCTATGGGCCCAGGCCCTACCTGCGTTGGTGCACTTGGCTACAACGACATTGCTTGTGGTCTCACATTCCATGAACTGCAAGACCATCGATCACGGTCTGATTCATTATGCTCAAAGACACATAACGCGCCGGTTGCAATTTTGATTACGTGTTGGGCGCTGAATGCAGAGAAATCATCGGTCAGATAAGGAGAAAAACGAGCGATACCGTTACTAGTTACAACCAAGCAGGTTTTTCCTGCATGCTCTTGACGAAGACGATTCGCGAATTCCTGCCAATTTTTTATAAGCTCAGAAGGCTCGACGCGCCATCCTTCAGGGACTAAAGCAAGGCTTTCCCACGCACTGATTGCGTCTTTTCCAATTCGAGAGACCACATGCTCTTCAGGTTGATTTTCATCCGGCCCATAATCAATTTCGTTGAAAATAGCTAATGTTTCAATGGGCAAACTAGTTCCCATAGTCGTTTGAGCTTGTTCTGCCGTTTGGATGGCCCGTTGAAGTTTTGAGGTAAAAATGACATCAGGGATAAGCTGACTTTGCTTTAAATAAGTACCTAACAAACGTCCTTGAAGGAGCCCACTCTCTACTAACGGCAAATCGGTAGTTCCCACGCGTCGTACGATATCGCCTGGCGCAAAAGTATTCCCGTGGCGTGCAACAAGTAATCGTGTCGTGTTATTCATACCGTCTCTTTAGATTGAGTTGAAGAAATTAATAATTCGCCATATTGTGCAATCAACGCTTCAGCGCGAGCGACATCTTGGGGACTATCTACACCAGACATACTGGCACGCCCTTTGTAGTCAACGGGTACGCAGCGCATGGTATAACCGTTTTCGAGAATGCGTAATTGCTCAAGACCTTCTAATTTTTCAAATTTACTTTCAGGTAATGTAATGTATTTTTCCAGCATAGCTAATGAATAACCGTATAAGCCAATATGGCGAAATACCTGACTTTTATCGCTTTTTTGCCGGAGTTCTTCTTCTTTACGCATGGCCGGAATAATGTTTTTACTAAACCAGAATGCTTCTCCAGTTTGTTCATCGAAAACAGCAGTAGTGCCACTAAATGGGGTTGTTTGTTTGTTGAGACGCAGATTATCAAGCTGCTTCCAGGTTAATTGTGTCACGGGAGTGACTGCGTCACACGGCGATGCGGCAAAGGCATCGATCATAGAGCGTAAAAAATCCGGAGGTGTTAAAGGTGCATCACCCTGCATGTTTAAAATGAAATCAGGTTTGTTGGGCATCTGGCGTATTGCTTCTGCCACACGATCGGTTCCACTGGGAGCATCGACTGAAGTCATCACTGATGCGACACCAATTTCATTGCAGTGCTGGATAATTCGCGAGTCATCTGTAGCAACAACCACGGAAACATTTTCTAATCCTTCAGCTGCAGCAAGTGATAACTGAACAACACGTTTGAGCATGGTTTGACCGCTAATCATTGCTAGAGGTTTTCCTGGTAAACGGGTTGAAGCGTAGCGAGCAGGAATGACAATGGTAGTTTGCATGGCTAAATTCGCTCCATTAAAAAAGGGCAATAATAGCCCAAATACCAGGCGGTGACTATAGCTGCAATCACCTCGATGATTACCCCTCAAGAGTTACTGAACTGGATTTTAGATTTGGCCCACTATTTTCTTTTTTTTCACACTGATCGAGAAAATAGTGAGCTGGTGAATCATTAGGGTTAACCGCAAGTATCTGTTTAAAAACAGGTAATGCTTGAGTAAACTCTTGGGATTCATAATGAGTGAGTGCTGTGGCAAAAGTTTCCGCTGAATCTTTTTTTAGCGCTGTGTTTTCAGGAGTGTTGTGGTCAAAAACTTCATAAACCTTGATAGGTAGACTTTTGCCTTTCACGGTTGATAAACCAAGACAGCGAAAATTGTATTGGTCTTTATTGTTTAATTGCGTGTAGGTTTGTTCACTAATTAAAAGCTCAATACTGAATGTGCGGGTTAATGATTCCAGTCTGGATGCGATATTGACTGCATCACTAATCACACTACAATCCATACGTGCTTCAAAACCAACCGTACCTAAAATTAATGTACCGGTATTTATGCCAATGCCCACATTTATAGGGGCAAGATTTTGCTGGGCTCTGTTGGCATTAAATTCATTCAGTGCCTCGAGCATTTGCAATGCAGCCTGCAACGCATTATCCGCGTTATCAAATAATGCCATAATGGCATCGCCAATGTATTTATCAATAACTCCGGAATTTTTAAGAATGGCTGGATCCAGATAACTCATCAAGGTGTTGATGAGGTTAAAAATATCGACAGGCGATAATTGTTCGGAAATCGAGGTAAATGATTTAATATCCAAAAACAGAATGGACATTACTTTTTCAACGCAATCACCCAGTTTTATATCGGTGATATTTTTCCGATTTAAGATCTTAAGAAAATCCTGTGGGACAAAGCGGGACACGGCGATCGCATTTTGTTGAATTTCGAGTAATTTATCGCTCAGTTCATCATTTAATGCCCTTACTTTTTGTTCTGCAATCTGCAATTCCTGGAAATAAGAATTGGTGCGAACCATATAACGGACACGATAGCATAGCAGTGTTGAATTAATAGGTTTGGTCGTAAAGTCAGTAGCCCCGGCTTGAAATGCTTTAATAATTGAATCGTAATCTTCTAAACCGGTGACCATCATTATGGGGATGTAACGCCATTCAGGCAGTTTACGAATGGCACTACACACTTCAAAACCATTTAGGCCTGGCATTTCCACATCCAACAAGATGGCATCCGGTTTTGATGTTTTTAATAGCAATAATGCGGTTTCACCGCTCTCAGCCTGGATGACATTAAAACCACTTTTCATCAGAGCATCGCAGGTGATTAAACGCATGGTTGCGCTGTCATCAACAATTAAGATCAATGGACTTTCATTTTCCATAAAAAGCTACTCGTTTTTGGAGGTACATATTTTTGTTAAATAGCTTGCTATATGATCTAACTCAAGCACATGATCAACTGCGTTTAATGATTGAGCAACAGCCCCCATTCCAAAAACAATGGAACTGCTTTCATTTTGAATTAAAGTAAGTCCTTGGGCTTGTTTTAATTCCAATAAACCTTCTGCACCATCGTCACTCATACCGGTTAGCAGGACTCCAATTGCCTTCTTGCCTGAAACTTTAGCGATGGATTGCAGTAATCGTGTAATTGAAGGACAAAATCCAGAAATAGGATCTCCATCAACCAATTTACAGATTAATCGATCATGAACACGCTCAACTTCCAGATGTTTGTGTTCTGGAGCGATGTAAACTGTTCCTTTTTGTAATACTTCTTGATCCACGGCATTTTTTACTTGGAGACGCACGTTGTCCGAAAGCCACTGAGCAAAACCTTTAATAAACCCGCTACTCATATGTTGAACAATTAAAATGGGTAAGGGAAAGTCAAAGGGTAAATGCGACAAAATGGTTTTTAGTGCCATTGGACCACCGACAGAAGCACCCATAGCAACAATTTCGTAATTTATTTGTTTTGTGGTTTGAGTCGGGTGTTTTTTTATGTCATGAGGCAGATGTTTTTTTAATGGTTTTTTGATGACACGAATATCAGCAAGGCTGCGGATTGTGTCAATAATGTGCTTTTGAGTTTCCGCAAAAGAAGGTGAAAAAATGTTTATGGGTTTCGCCAAAGCTGTCAATGCGCCTGCCTCAAGGATATGAAATGTAGAGGTCATGGATTCATCATTGATCAGCGAACTGATGACTACAATTGGCGTAGGATTTTGAGCCATAATAATGCGAGTCGCTTCCAGGCCATCCATGATAGGCATCTGAATATCCATGGTAATCAAATTTGGTTTTAACTTTGCCGCTAATTCAATTGCTTCGCGGCCGTTTTTGGCAATCCCAATGACTTGCATGTCTTTTTCAGATTCAATAATGTGCTGAATCAAAGCAGCTTCAGTTGTTGAGTCATCAACAATTAATATTTTTATCATGAGCAGTTCACTATAACAGCATTTTTTTAATTATTTCAGAGGCGTTGAGCACGAAATTAATCTGGTTGCTGCTCGTTAAGGTTGCGCCTATGATACAAGGTATGTTGGTTAATGGTTCTTGTAATGGTTTAAGTACAATTTCTCTTTCACCAATAATTTCGTCGACAAGCAAGGCGATTCGATCTCCATTTTTTTTGATGATAACAACAGAAAAATATTCTTTATTCTTTTTATTTTCATCAAGATGCAGTATTTCAGATAAAGAGCATAACAAAACAGGTTGTTCATTGACAAGAACAGTTGCACTTCCTTCCACTGTAACAATATCCTCTTTTTTTAACAACATGACACTTTCGACAGAGCTTGTAATCACGACAAATACCTGATTACTGCATGAAATAATTAACCCGCGTTCGGTGGCAAGGGTAATGGGCACGCGTAAATAAAAGATGGTTCCTTTCTCGGGTTGACTCTCCAGACGCACTTGACCTTTTAAGCGCAGCAAATTGGAGCGTACGACATCCAATCCAACGCCACGTCCAGAAATATCGGTTGCAACTTCTCGAGTAGAAAAACCAGGGCGAAAAATGAGATCAAACATTTCTTCTTGTTTCATTGCTCCAAGTTCGGCTTGAGTTATTATTTTCTTCTTTAAAGCAATTTCAATTAGTTTGTCGGTCTTAATTCCGGCACCATCATCGGATATTTTGAACACAATTTGATTGTCTTCTTGCTGAACATCAATCGTGATATTTCCTTGAGGCGATTTACCGGCAATTAAACGAGTCTCAGTATCCTCTATGCCATGATCGATTGCATTGCGTAAAAGATGCACTATTGGATCTTTTAAGCCATCCAATACTATTTTATCAATTTTTACATTATTACTTTTAATTTCGAGATTAATGTCTTTTTTTAATTCTTGCGCTAAATCGCGGGCAATTCGAGGTAAATAACGCAATTGATTGGTTACTGGAATCAGACGTAAGGTACGAACCTCATCATGTAATGCATTGAGTAAAAGAGATAACTCACTTACGGGAATGCGCAATTCTCTTTGCATTAAATGAATGGAGTTATTGATTTCGGATAACTCAACGAGATGTGTCGTTGTTGAGGCATTTAAATGTTCTGTGGCTTTTTTTAAATGAGCAGCGTTTTTTTTCCATGATTGAACAAAGTGCTCTATTTTGAAATTAATCTTGGTTAATTTTGAATAGTACTCTTCAATAGCAATTTTAATGGTTTGGATTTCTTCCATATATACTGAAACACGGTCTAAATTATGCAGTGAAACACGGATGGATTCATACTCATTCATTTTGGATTTGGTTTCTGAAGTTTGAGGTGTTTCTTCAGTGACTGTTGGCGTTGTTTTACTGGGTTGAGGATCATTAAGTGTTTCGTGAGATAAAGGATCCGTAAGACGTTTTAACTGCATCAAGTGATTGCTTAAATCAAAAGATAGTGGCGTGTGTTCGCTGTAGCATTGCATTGCCTCGTTCATGTAATCAATCGATTGCAGGCAAAGATTAATGATCTCAGAAGAAATTTTTATACTTTTTTTCTGGATTGCTGCAAATAAAGTTTCGATGTGATGCGCAATGTCACCTACATCAGCAGCACCAATACCGCGAGAAGAACCTTTAATGTTGTGGGCTATACGAAAAATTTCCGCCAATACATTCTGGAATTCTCGTTCAGAGTGGGTTCCTTTTTCAAGCTGTAATAATCCATCGGTAATGGTGATTAAATTTTCTTGGAGTTCTGTTTTAAACGTTTCAACAATTTTCTTTATGAAATCATTATCCATGGTTTTGGTTTCTGGTTTTTCTGTGTTGGGCTCAAACTGCTCGGTTTGTTCCTCAACAACAGGCGCTTTTTCTTGGGTATGAAGCTGTTGCTCTAATTGGCTTATTAATGCGTGCACATTGGGCAAAAGTGGTTTTTTTGCGATGAAAAGTTGCATGGCTTCACGCATTCTATCTACTGCTTGAAAGGAGAGGTTTATTCTTTCTACGGAGAGTGTATGCGAATGCTCAAATAGTTTTTCGATGCATTCTGCTATATTTCCTACATCATCGACACCTACAGAAAACGCAGAAACCTTAATATTTCTCCCGGCTCTGGAAATTTCTGCTGCGATTAAGTCGATATCAGTCTGCTTATCGCTGTGTTCCAGTTTTTTTAGATTATTGGTAATGACGGTCAGTAAGGAGTTAAGCTCCTCATTAAATGTGGCAATCAGCTGCTGTATTAAAGGATCGTTTGGAGTCATGAGGTGCTCCTAAACTTTATAAAAATTAACATCATCCTTTAGATGTTTTGCAATTTCATCTAAATTGTGGATGAATGCCAACATTTCTTTGATACCACCTGAAAAAGTTGACGTGGTCCGATTGATTTCATTCATACTCTCAACAATTTGCTCAATGCCAACTGCCTCTTGGCGTATGGCTACTTCAATATGCTGACTTGAGATAGAGGCTTCATTAATCATTTTGCTTAACGCTTGAATGACTTCCCCTGCTTTCTCAATTAATTTTGTCCCTGAGTCAAGGGTTTTTGCTCCTTCCTCTGTGACGGTAACTGCTTTTTCGGTTGTTCTTCTTATGTCCTCGATGATTTTTTGTACCTGCACAGTGGATTGTTCTGATTGTTCTGCAAGATTTCGTACTTCTGTTGCAACCGCTGCAAATCCTTTGCCAGCTTCACCAGCTTTTGATGCTTCAATTGCCGCATTTAATGCTAACATTTTGGATTGTTGTGCTAGCGTATTGACCACAGAGGTGATGTCGCCTATCTGCTGAGTATGGGTACTTAAATCTAAAATGGTTTGTGCGATGAGCTTCATTTTTTCTTCCGAAGCTTTGATGCCGATAATACTTTGAGTGACGGATTCGCTACCCAATTTTCCCTGCTCATATGTATTCTTGGCGACTTCGCGCAAAGCTTGTGCTTTAGCCATAGTTTGTTTGGAGCTTTTATCAATTTCTTCTAAAGAAGCACTGATTTCATTGATTGCGGATGCTTGGGATGTAATGCCTTCTGTTTGCTCGTTTGCTGCGGTGATCACTGTTCCGACCATCGTGACGATATCATTACTGACTTCGGTAATTTTTTTGGTAATTGTAGCCAATCCATCCGTCATTAGATTGAGATCTTTGCCTAAATCTTCCAAAATTTCATCTTTATCAATTTGGAGCCGCTCTCTTAGATCGCCTGCCGCTACCTTACTGCTGTGTTGTCTGAATTTTTTCGACGAACTGACTAATTTGTCCAATAGTTCGCGCGACTCCTCTTCCTTACTACGAAGAATTTCTTCATTTTTTCTAATGGCATCCTGCATGGTTCTTAGTGATAAAAGAAGTTTGCCGAGTTTATCCGCTACGTGAATATGGATTTTGACATCGCGTTCTCCTGTCGCGATTAGTTCCGCAATATGGATTGCTTTATCTATTGGAATTGATATGGCACGTAGCGTCAGATAGGGTACAATAAGGGTTAGAAGAACTGCCAGGGTTAATAGCCAATAGGCTGATTGTTTTAAGGAATTTAGGTTTTTATTGATCTTGGCAGTATTCCATTCAATTTCTTGTGCAAGGGTGGCAAATATACCTCCGGTTCTTTTTCCTGTTTCTTCATAATATTGGCCGTCAATAAGATCAACCATTGCTTTTTTAAGATCTTTTGTTTTATTTCGGCTATTTTCTACATTGTCTGGGTTGTTTTGGTCTCTGGGGGCACTAATTAGTGCCGATTGTGCTTCATAAAGTGGTAAATAGAGTTCTTGCAGCTTATCCCATTGTTCTTGGAGTGTTTTATCATTCAGTGAATGGATTCCTTGATCCCACTGATCTCGAATGTTATTGATTTCAAGCCATATGTGTGCAAAATGAGTTTTATCTTTAAGATCCCCAGTCATGGCCCAGTGTTCAAGAATGTCTTCAGCTTGATAAATTTGACTATCAAGAATTTGAGGTAAATTTTCATGATGAATTTTTTCACTTAAACGGACAACATTATGGACCTTGGGCAAGAGCAACATGATTAACAACAATAAAGGCAAACTAAGGGTCATAAATCCAATTAATAATCTGGTTCGTATCGTCATGACAAAACCGTGCCTATAACCATTAGTTTCCATGAAGTTCTCCTATCCGATATAAACTCTTTTTAATTTCCTGGCTTAGACTGACTATTAATGTTTCAACATTAATGATCGCTGTTGTTGCCTGGTATAACCCCAGGATGTATTCTGGATTGGCGACATTCGCTGTCGATAAAGGAGTCGCTAATTGATGGGGTTGATAAACTTCATTCCCCTCAACACGTTGCGTGAGTAGACCTAAAGTAACGTCATTTGCATTAATGACAATGATAAATTCATGGTCATAATGTGTCGCGTGTTTTGCGTGATTGGGATGAAAAAACTTGATGAGATCGACTACTGTAATGAGATTGCCTCGCCAGTTGATGACCCCTGAAATAAAATTGGGAACAAAAGGGGGGCGCGACATGGTGGCATTATGTAAAATTTCTTGTACGTATTGATAAGGAATGCCGTAGTTTTCATTTTGAGTGAGCTTAAAGCGAATAAAAGCGATGCCATTGTTTTTACTCGCATCCATTTCTTGTTGCGCGAGATGTTTGGCTCTTGCTTGCAATACGAGTAGCGCATCTTCATCTTTGGGCATTAATTCGGAAGCATGCTTTTGTTCTTTACTCATGATGAAAAGTATCCTTTTTTGTTTCATCGGTGTTATCCAGAGAGAAATAGATGGCTCCATCATGATGAAAAACGAGTTGAGTTCCTGTGGTGACTATAGGATCGGATGCTCCCAGTAAAAGATAAGCATGTTCACTCATGCACACTCTTAACTTTTTCATTATTTGTGCAGCAAGCTCATTATCAAAATAAATTAACACATTACGGCACAATATTAAATCAACGTCAAAAATTCCATTGATGATTGAAGGAAAGCTGTTATCGCATAGATTTAGATTTTTAAAGCGTACTAAATCGCGAATTCTTGGATCTATAGTATAAGTCCGGTCATTTTTTATGAAATAGCGCTGGATGTATTTCTCGGGGATGGAGCGCATTGACCATTGTCCATAGCACCCTGTTTCTGCTTTTTTAAGTGCAGTGGGATTAATGTCTGTGCCTACTAGATAAAGATCCCATAACTGAACATTGGGTAATAGTTCAGAAAGAAGCATGGCAAGAGTATATATTTCTTCGCCTGTTGAGCAGCCAGCACTCCAAACTTTAAGATTAAAATCATTTTCCTTACGTTTTATTAAATTGGGTAGTAGCTTTTTTTCCAGCAACTGCATTTGATTTTTATCACGGAAAAAATAACTTTCACCTACCGTAATTGCCGCAATCAAATCGTCTAATAAGGACGAGTTGCTTGAACAGTTTTTTAATTGTTCCAAATATTCTAACGGTGGATACTTGAATTTATTGCATGCGGCGATAATCGCTTTTGCTAATTCTGGTGCTTGATTCACATGAATGATGAGTCCGAAACGTTTATGGATTAATTCTATAAATGCAGGTTCAAGGTTTTTTATCTCATTTAATATATTATTACCCATAGTTTGTTTACTCATGATTTGCATCAACTTTATCGGTTTCCTGGGTCAGTTTTAAGGCAAACACCCAATCGACATCTACCAATAATGAAACCCCTGTTTCTAGCGTGATGGCGCCAAAAAAAGGTGCGCCTTTGCTTTTAAATTCATCGTGTATTTCTATATTTTCTTCATTAATTTCCCCTAACCCTACTACTTTATCAACAATTAAACCAACTTGATGGGTCCCATTAGAGCAAAGAAGAATTGGTATATTTAAAGGATATATTTGATCACGTGTCAATCCACTGCAAAGGGTTAAGTCAAGTACAGGAATGCATTTACTTTTCAAATTCATCAAGCCTACACAATAGACAGGGCTTGATGGAATGGATTCAAGTAAGGGCAAAGGGAGTATGTTTTCGATGTAATGCAAATCCATACACACTTGAATGTCTTGCAAAAGAAAATGGAGCACTGTAAGGTTCTTTTTCAGCACTTTAATGTTCCTTAATGAAACCCGAATAATGAAATGGCGTGTTGTTTTGTATTCTTCCTTATAGTTATAGACCCAACGGGATTGATGCACAAGATACGGTTTTTATGTAATCGAGTTAAATTTTAGCGACTCTGGTCCTGGGTTCCACCATGCCCAGGTGCAGACGTAAAAGGTCATCCTGAACCAAGGAGCGGTCGTATTTGACTCATCGTACTCTCAACTACGACCGTTCGATCAAGACTCAACATCCACGGTATCCATTAAAATGAGCGTGCTTACTCTTTATGAGCAAAATAATTTAAATCAAGCTCGCGCGCCGCTTTTACATCGTCCAGTCGTTTCACGGGTAAAGTATGTGGTGCATCTTTAACTAAATTAGGATTTGATGCTGCCTCTTCTCTAATTGTTTTCATGACCTGGACAAAATGGTCCAGCTCTTCTTTACTTTCAGTCTCTGTGGGCTCAATAAGAAGACATTCAGGAATAAGCAAAGGGAAATAAGTTGTAGGTGCATGAATACGATAATCCAGTAATCTTTTAGCAACATCCATTGCCGTAATCCCATAATTTTTCTTTTCCGTGCTTAGCGTTAGAATAAATTCATGCGAAGCGCGTCGGTTGGGATAAGCTGGAGTAAAACCGGCTTTAGTTAATTCTTTAAGCAGGTAATTTGCATTAAGTGTTGCGAATTCAGAAACGCGCAATAATCCTTCTTTGCCGAGTACGCGCATATAAAAATAAGCACGTAATAAGATTCCTGCATTACCCATAAAGCAAGACAAACGACCGATGCTCTGAGGATAATCTTGATGGGTTGCCCATTGATACCATGAAGCGGTTTTTTTAACTACCGGTAACGGCATGAAAGGAAGCAAGAGTTTACCTACAGCTACAGGACCTGAACCAGGGCCGCCGCCGCCGTGAGGTGTTGCGAAGGTTTTATGTAAGTTTAAATGCATGACATCAAAACCCATGTCACCAGGTCTTACTTTCCCCAGAATCGCATTAAGATTGGCTCCATCATAATACAATAGACCGCCAGCTTGATGAACCAATGCAGCAATTTCTTTAATTTGACGCATAAATAATCCCAGAGTTGAGGGATTAGTTAACATGATTCCTGCAGTTTTTGGGCCAAGTTTGTTTTTTAATTCTTCTAGATCAATATCCCCATCTGGTGCAGTGGCAATTTCAACAATCTTAAAACCACACATCACCGCTGAGGCTGGGTTTGTTCCGTGAGCTGCATCAGGAATAAGCATTTCATCACGTGCAGTATCTCCGCGCGATTGATGATATGCTTTGATCATCGCTACCCCTGCAAATTCACCTTGTGAGCCTGCCATAGGTGTCAATGATACTCCTGCCATGCCAGTAATTTCGGCAATATGTTCTTGCAGGGAATAGATGGGCTCTAAAAAACCTTGGCTGTCTTGTTCCGGTGTGAGTGGATGGCGATTGAGAAAATTCGCCATGGAAGCCGCTTTATGTACGCCACGCGGATTATATTTCATGGTACATGAACCCAAAGGATAAAAATTGCTGTCTATGGCAAAATTTTTATGAGAAAGACGGGTGAAGTGTCGTACAACTTGTAATTCGGAACATGCCGGCATTCTTGGCGGTGTTTTTCGTTGTAACTCAGCCGGAATGGCATATTTGCTGGTTGCCATTTTGGGTGCTTGGGCTGTTGCTTGACGCGTATTTTTAGATAATTTAAAAATCAACATAATTTGCCTTCCATTTTTTGAATAAGTTCTTGAAGTTCAGGTCGATGTTTCACTGGCGTGAATTCAATAAAGTGATACTCAGCAATTTCCGCCAAATAATAAGGATCCTTTTTGAATATGGATTCAATGTATGCCCGATCATTAGAGACAGCAATAATGATGCCTCCAGTACGTGGCTTCATCGGCCCGGAAGCAATTAATACGCCTTGTTTGTAATAATAATCAAGAAACTCTCGATGCGATTGCAGGTACTTATCTACTTCATGCGAAGGGACTAAATAGGTCAATTGGATTACAAACATGGCTAACCTCTTTGGCTCATGATGGCGTGTAATGCTTTTGCATACGTCGTTAGTTCTTCCTGGGCACGCATTTCGGTTGCACACACTAAAAGAGTATTGGCTAATTGAGGATAATGAGTCCCAGGTGCATAACCACCTAGTATCCCCTCATGCGCTAATTGTTTGAGTACCTGTTCAACTGGTTGATTGAGTCTTAGCACGGCTTCATGAAAATAAGGGGCATCAAAAACCAGCTCAACCCCTTCAATTTTGGTCAGCATTTCAACCAATTCATGAGTATTTTGATGGCATTGGCTTGCAACTTGACGTAACCCTTCTGCTCCCAAGAGACTCATATGAATGGTTGCGGCAGTTACCAATAAGCCTTGATTGGTACAAATATTAGAAGTCGCTTTAGCACGCCGTATATGTTGCTCACGTGCTTGTAAGGTCAGTGTGAATCCTCTTTTTCCATCTTTATCTAAAGTGCAGCCGATGATCCGACCCGGCATTTGTCGCACATGCGTCATGCGTGTACTTAAAAAACCAAAATAAGGCCCACCAGATGCCATTGGTGCGCCCAAAGGTTGTCCATCGCCACAGACAATATCAACCCCATGTGTACCCCATGACCCTGGTGGTTTTAATAACGCAAGTGAAATTGGGTTAACACAGGCGATACTGACCTTCTTATGTTGATGTGCCCAGTCACTGAGTTCATCTACTTTTTCAAGAGCACCAAAAAAATTAGGCTGGGCGATAACAAGTGCTGTTATATCTTCTCCAGTATAGGGTTCTAAAGCAGAAAGTGGCGTAATACCTTGCTGTTCATCGAAAGGCAAGGTGATGACTTCAATGTGTTGATTACGCAAGATGGTTTCAACGGTTTCGCGATAAAAAGGATGAATTGTCCCATTGATTAAAACACGGCTTGTTTTACTGTGTTTATTGACGCGCACGGCCATTAAAATGGCTTCGGCCAAAGCGGTCGCCCCATCGTACATTGAGGCATTCGATACGTCCATGCCCGTTAATTCACAGATCATGGTTTGGTATTCATAAAGTAACTGCAAAGTGCCTTGACTGGCTTCAGCCTGGTACGGTGTATATGCGGTTAAAAATTCACCACGAGAAGCAATATCCCATACTGCCGCAGGAATATGATGTTCATAACATCCAGCACCCATGAAGCAGATCCCATTATGGTTTTTATTTGCTAGATGTTGTGCTTCTTTCAGCATATCCATTTCATTGATACCGGCAGGTATATTTTGAAAACCAGCATATTGCAAAGACAATGGAATTTCATCAAATAAGGATTGTATCTCTTGAGCCCCAATGGTGCTCAGCATGTCCTTAGTATCTTCGTGGGTGTGCGAGATGTACGGCATAATTAATGCTCCTCAGCAATCTCATTTTGATATTGTTCGGCATTTAATAAGGTGTCAATTTCTTCAGGATGACTGGGCTTGAGTTTGACTAACCAGCCGGCGCTGTAAGGGTCGCTATTCACCAGCGCCGGATTTTCAACAACCACATCATTGACGGCAGTGACAACACCACTAATTGGCGCATAAAAATCAGAAGCGGCTTTTACGGCCTCTACAACACCCAGTTCCTCACCTGCATTTACCTTATCTCCTACCTCGGGCAGTTCGACAAAAACCATGTCGCCTAAAAGTTCTTGTGCATGGGCAGTAATGCCAATGGTGACTTCCTCTGGTCCTTTTTTGAGCCACTCGTGTGTGCTTGTGAATTTTAAATCATTCATTGTCTTGTCCTTAGTCTAATTGCGTATTTTGTTTTTATTTTATCTAAATCGCTTTCCCTAATTTAACAAAACGGGGTTTACCTACTTTTGCTGGGATTAATTTGCCGCGAATATCAACCATTACTTCATCACCTGTTCCCATTTGGACACGTGCTAAAGCAATCGATTTTTCCAGTGTGGGCGAGTAGATGCCGCTGGTAATAATCCCATCAGCGCAGTCAGGAATAACTACTATTTGCCCGTGACGCATTACCCCTTTGTCGAGCAAAGTAAGGCCTACAATTTTGCGCTGAATGCCCATTTGTTTTTGCGAGAATAAAGCCCCCATACCGATAAAATCACGATCCTCAGGCTCCCATTTAATGGTCCAGCCAAGACCTGACTCTAATGGACTGGTGGTTTGATCCATATCTTGACCATAAAGAAGCATGCCGGCTTCCAGTCGCAACGTATCTCTGGCACCTAGCCCGCAAGGATGAACACCCGCTTTCAGCAAGTCATTCCATAAAGGAACAATAAGCTCTTGGGGCAAGATAATTTCAAAACCGTCTTCGCCAGTATATCCGGTGCGTGCAAAAAACCATTGTTCTACATCCACACATTCAAAAGGAGTTAATGTTGAAACCGCATCAACTTGAGCGTGGTTTAAGACTTTTAACGTTTTTTCTATAGCGTTAGGTCCTTGTACTGCAAGCATGGCTAATTCTCTTCGCTCTTGCAAACCAACGGCAAATCCTTCACTTTTTTTGCGAATCCAGGCTAAATCATTTTGGCGGGTTGCTGCGTTGAGAACCACTCTATAATTATCCGAAGCGCGTTGGTAAACAATGAGGTCATCGATAATGCCACCATGTTCATTGCACATACAACTGTAAAGAGCTTTTCCATTATGCTCGAGTAAATCGACGTCATTTGCGAGGAGTTTACGTAAAAATTGGCGACCGCCTGCACCAAGTATATCCACAATCGTCATATGGGAGACATCAAACATGCCGGCATCTTGACGCACATAATGATGCTCATTGAGTTGTGAGCCATAATGCAAAGGCATTTCCCAACCATGAAAATCAACCATTTTAGCGCTGCATGCGAGATGAGCAGCATGAAGTGGGGTTTTAGCAATCATTGCTTGTCCTGTTTCAATCACATTGATGAGAGTGATTATACCTATTGCGATATATACTGTATATTGCATACTGCATATTTATTAGGACTACTTAATGATTTGGCTAAAAGTTTGGCGATGGATGCTGGATTTAGGATGGCTGCTCTTTCTTTTAATCCTGTTTTGTCATTTTTGGTGTGATCTGCGCGGTTTGGCGCGTGCTCGATCCTGGTTAAAAGTAAAAGGGCGTATCACCGCTTGTGAATGGACGACTGTTGGACATAGCGTCTGGCCTAAAATACAATATTTGTATCGCGTGAATGACCGGGAAATAACGGGTGAATATTTATTCCTGGATACAGCACACAATAATCCAAACAGTAAATACTCACGAAAAGTAGCCTATAACGCAGCCGTTGCGTTTAAGGATGAAGCTGAAGTCGATGTGTACTATAATCCTAACAATCCTGAGCAATCTGCTTTAGACGTGACCATGCCAATCAAACTCAATATTATTTTAATTTTGATCGGCATGTTATTTATTGTGCATTTAGGGCTTATTGTTTGGCGTATTTGGGCTGGGTGAAGGGGTCGGATTGTTTTCTTCATCAAGAAGACATTTACACAGAGGTGTTCTTTCAACTGATTGCAAACTGGTAATACTGAAGCCGCGTACACCTTGGCCTGACGGAGCAGGCATAAAAGTGATCGTTACATGTAAATGCTGTCGTTGTTGGTATTGCGGATTTTTATAGACAACCAATAATCCAATCGAGGCTTTCCAATGTGTTTCATCAATATTCGTGAGGACTGGTGGTTCTGTTGCTACAGAGCTCACATAATAAAGATTTTTTTGTATCATATCAGGTAATTTTGAGTAATTTAAAGCGTTACTGTATGCTATCCAACCATCCGCCGTGAAGTATTTAGCGATTCGCTTCTGGTCCTCAATAAAAGTTTTATAGTTATAGGTATATGTTCCAACAATGGCTTCATTGACCCAGACTGATAATTGAACATGCTCCGGTTGTGCATGGCTTATCTGGGAAACAAAGAGTAAGAGAATAAAAGCTAATTTTCTTTTCATTGGTAGATTCTCATTTTTAAAGGAATGAAGTGCAGTGTAATCATTTTTAGGGCGATTCACCACTCCCTATTTCTAGTTGGGTCCGCTGTCGCATACTCATTGGGTGATGAGTAAATAAAAAAATCCCCGGCCATTGCCGGGGCAAATATAATGTTTGAGTAATGACCCAAACATTGCTCCGCTTAAGAGGGGGTAAAGCGTAGCTAAGCATTCGGGGGAAATGCTCACTATGTTAGACACATTAATGCTAAAAAAGTTCAATTTTTGAACAAAATATTCGAATAATTTAAATAAAATAATAGTTTTCAATAAGTTATAAAATGTTTCTAATCTCTGCATTAGAGCCGACGGCATCTCAAAGGGGGCTGGTAGATTTTTTAGCTATTATCTGGGGCATTTGCATTCGCTTGGCATTTTACAAAACCAAGCGTGTTTATTGTAGATTGCAGCTGTGTAAAATAGAAGCGAGTAAAATCTATCGAATGGGCATTCTTTATGGTATTTTATACGTTCATACTGCGTAGTGCAGAGTGTATTTAGATGTCGACAAAAAGTGATTAAGGGGGCATTGTGCGTGACAGTCGGTTTTACTTTGCTAATCATGATCGGTTTGGTCGCTACGTCAATCGCTGGGATTTACTGCTTCTCGTTCTTATTTTTTCCATATTGTTTTTTTTGGGATGGGCTGGCTCGCAAATGGCAACTCCTTATCAGTTAGGAGAGCCGATACCCATTTCTTTAGAACCGTCTAATCTGCCTTTTTATGCTTTACGTACGGTATTGCGTATGTTTATTGCATTGTTTTTTTCCATCATTTTTACGTTTACAGTGGGTCTTTTGGCCGCCAAAAATCGACGTGCGGAGCAGGTTATCATTCCTGCAATTGATATTTTACAATCCATCCCTGTTTTAAGTTTTTTATCCATTACGGTTACTGCATTTATACGTTTGTTCCCTAATAGCTTGTTAGGACCTGAATGTGCGTCCATTTTTGCTATTTTTTGTGCACAAGTATGGAATATGACTTTTGGCTTTTACCAATCATTAAAAACATTACCTCATGATTTACAAGAAGTCTCTTCGATGTTTCGCCTTTCTACATGGCAGCGTTTTTGGAAATTGGAAGTCTCTTTTTCCATGTCGAGTTTATTATGGAATATGATGGTGTCGATGTCCGCAAGTTGGTTTTTTGTGGTTTTGTCTGAAGCCATATCTGTTGCGCATCAAAATATCAGATTGCCTGGAGTTGGCTCCTACATCGCTTTAGCCATACAGCAACGCAATTTACATGCCGTAGGCTATGCCATTCTTACGATGGTTATTGTTATCTTTTTATATGATCAAATTTTTTTCAGGCCTTTAATTGCATGGTCTGAAAAATTTAAGACCGAACAATCGCATGATGAGGTGGAATATCAATCCTGGCTGGTTGATTGGATTCGGGGCAGTCGCTTAATGAAGCAATTTACCGAGGTGATCCGCATTTTTACCGATTATTTTGTCAATGCGCGCTGGTTTAGGATGGGTGAACCGAAAGCAATTAAGGAAATTAATTTTAAACGACAGCGACGTATTGATCGATTTTGGAGTATTTTGGTTTTAATTTTCGTCCTTTCAGGCGGTTGGTTCTTATTGCGTTTTATTCTGGGCGAATTAAAAGTCAGTGATATCTTACATGTATTTTTACTTGGCGCAGCAACGGGTACGCGCGTCATTTGCTTGATTGTGATAAGCTCCTGTATTTGGATTCCTGTTGGTGTTTGGATTGGTTTACGCCCACGAATTGCGCAAAAAATACAGCCTGTGATCCAATTTGTTGCAGCCTTTCCTGCAAATTTATTCTATCCTTTATTTGTGATTGCCATTGTTGAGTTTCATTTAAACGTAGAAATATGGGTCACACCCCTCATGATTCTGGGTACACAATGGTATATTTTATTTAATGTGATTGCTGGAGCATCGTCAATTCCACGCGAATTGTATCTGGCCGCAGATAATTTTGGTTTGAAGGGATGGTTGTGGTGGAAACGATTGGCGTTGCCAGGAATTTTCCCTTTTTATATCACTGGAGCCATAACGGCTGCAGGTGGGGCTTGGAACGCCAGTATTGTGGCTGAATTCGTGAGCTGGGGGCATACAACGCTTAGGGCCACAGGCTTAGGCGAATACATCCAAGCCAGCACAGCAACGGGAGATTTTCCCAAAATTGCTTTAGGTACAGCGATGATGTGCTTGTACGTGCTGACTTTTAACCATTTGATTTGGCGTCCGCTTTATCGATTGGCGGAAGAACGTTTTAACTTTAATTAAAGATACTTATGCCTGAAACCATTATCGCTATAGAAAGCTTACGCAAGTCATTTAAAAAAGCTGCGGAACAAGATTTACTTGTGCTTGATGATGTCAATTTTCAGTTACAAGAAGGTGAAATTGTTGCTTTATTGGGGAAATCCGGTTCTGGAAAGTCCACCTTATTGCGTATTATTGCAGGCTTGATTGCGCCGAGTGCTGGCACCGTGACGTACCGAGGAAAACCTGTTTCACGCCCCGTTGACGGAATTGCAATGGTCTTTCAGTCCTTTGCATTAATGCCTTGGCTTACTGTATTAGAAAATGTGGAGCTTGGACTTGAGGCTCAAGGTGTCAATCGGGAAGAGCGTAGGCATCGAGCGATTGAAGCGATTGATATCATTGGTCTGGATGGATTTGAATCAGCTTTTCCAAAAGAGCTTTCAGGCGGTATGCGCCAGAGGGTTGGTTTTGCGCGCGCATTGGTGATTAATCCCGATGTTTTATTGATGGATGAACCCTTTTCCGCACTCGATGTTTTGACCGCCGAAAACTTAAAATCGGATTTGCTGGAATTATGGAAAGAAAAGAAAACCAATACGAATGGAATTTTATTGGTAACGCATAATATTGAAGAAGCGGCTACTTTAGCAGATCGAATCGTCATTTTTGGTAATGATCCAGGATACATTCGCGCTGAATTACCTGTAACCCTATCGCAGCCACGTGATCCTGAGTCACCGGAATTTCGCGCTTTAGTTGATAAAATTTATACCCTAATGACTACGGGTCCAAAAGAGAAGGCAAAGCGTGCTCAAAGAGAACGGCAAATTGGTCTAGGTTATCGTTTGCCTGAAGTAGAACCTTCAGAGTTAACTGGGTTGATTGAAACCATGACTTCTTTTGAAGAGCGCATTGACTTACCCGAGATTGCTGATGAGTTGATGATGAACATTGATGATCTGTTCCCCATCCTTGAAACTTTAGAAATATTAGGCTTTGCTAAAGTTTCTGCTGGAGATATTCAGCTCAGTGATTTAGGCAAACAATTTGCTGAGGCTGATCTTCAAGAGCGCAAGCAATTATTTGCCCAACGATTATTGGAAAAAGTACCTCTTGCTCGTTACATTCGGCGTATTTTAGATGAAAAAGTAGGACATCGAGTCTCTGAAGAACGCTTTTTGAGCAAACTTGAGGATTATTTAAGTGAAAAGGAAGCAGAACGAGTTTTGCGTACCATGATTGATTGGGGGCGTTATGCTGAGATTTTTGCTTATGACTTTAATACGGGAATTTTAAGTTTAGAAAATCCAGGCAAGGGGATCTAGCACGAAGTGCAGGATACTGTCTTTGGTATCATGGTGTATTTAAGGCCAATGTTGCATGGTTATCCTCTTCAAGCTCATAAAGGGGATACTGTGTATAGTCACCCTTGCTTCGTGCAATGGTCATCATGCTCAAAAAACTCTCTCTTAAAATATCGTTTACTTTTTGTGATGGTTGTTGTTCTTTGAGTGCAGGAAGTTCTTGTTCAATTTGTACAATGGCTTTGGTACAAGCTTGAATATAAAGTTGTAAAAGGCGTGCATAAAAAGCTTGGGGCATGTCTACTTTACTATGAATGACTGGTGCCTCGTTACGTTGCATTTCTTGATAACTATTCAGCATAAGTTTTACAGTGTGTAATGAAAAATCAAGCTCAATATTTCCTGGAAGACGAGAGGCTTCAGAAAGGTAGATTTCAAGTGTGCCTGGAGAATGGTCGACATCAATGATTACCAAACCGGTGTCGTTGTACCCCCAATTTGCTGTATTTGCGACTAAATCCTGGAAAAAAGTTCCCGCGACAGCAAGCTTGGCGATCCCAGACTCACCAATATGTGCAACCAGTTCTTGTCGTTTTATATTTTCATAAGTAAGTGTTGAAGTGCTGTGTTTCAAGTGCTGCAGACGAAATTTGCGATGCGCTACTTTCTCTAGTTTGTTCATTAAGGTGAAGTTCTGCACGTGTGCTGAGGCAAGATATAGGGATGCTTTTGCTTCAACACCATCGCGGCTTATATAACGGCCATCTTTTTCGAATACAAGTGACACATTGGGTGCTGTGATATGCATGTTATTTTTAAGCAATGCGGTGTTATAAATGCCCAGTAACGAATTAGATAAACGCTCAGTTGCTATTTTATCTGTTTCTACAGCTTTTAAATAATGACGAATGTTGCCAATATCGCATATTTTTCCTGCACTGACGCCGTTGTTTTTCTGAAAACAGTCTTTAATAAGTGATGACACATCTTGAATGGGCAGTTTTTCATAAAACAGGAATGATTTTTCTGGAATGAGTGAGGGGAATGATAAGGTCTGGTGCGATGAGGTCTTTTGAACCAAAGAAGAAGTAGTGTTAAATGGCGTAATTAATCCCTGATGATCGGCGACATTACCTTCAGATGACATCAATATGGCTCGATTTCGCAGCAGTAGCACAATAAGGACGGAAGTCAGTAATGCAAGGGCAATAAGCGTGAGATAATGGTGCTTTTTACCTTGCTTCATTACGGGTTGTAGTAATAGCGACAAACTGCTATTTGTATCAGGTTGAGCGCTATACTCTGATTGCTGTTTGCTTTTTTTCGTTTCGATAGCTGACCGTGGGGGAGATGTCTTAAAAAACTCCTTTTTTGATCTTTGTAATAAGAATGTAGATCACGTTGTTTCGTATTAGGCATTTAAAAAAGCACAATTAAAAATAATGCGCTATTTTATCAAAAAAAAACTTTATGAGAATGTTTGAGTCAATTTGATTTCATATCCACTTCAAATTGACACGATTTAAGGCAATAATTCAATTATTTACAAATTGTTTAGTGCAAAAAAAATAAACTTGGCACTTAATTTGATGCCAATAATTCGTTATTATTTGTTCAAGTTGATCTACGGTTATTAAGCATGGAGCAAAAACAAGAATATGATGAGCACTATAAAATAATCATTCTTGGTGATAATTGCGTAGGGAAATCGTGCCTACTGCAAAGCTATTTTGGTGGCGATTTTGATCTTTATTATTACGTTGATACATACGATGTAGACCAAAAAATAAAGCTGCTGCGAATTTTTGACAAAACCATAAGACTTCGCATTTGGGATGCTTCTGGAGCACCCAATCTAAAAGATCTTATTGCTCAATACATCCGGCTTGCGGACGGGTCGTTTATTTGTTTTGACGTCACGAATACTTCTTCTTTTCGCAATGTAAAAACTTATGTTGAGCGGTTCAAAGCCAATGGAACGAATGCACCAATGATTCTTATTGGCTGTAAATCAGATGAGGTAAAGCAGCGAAAAATCACTTATACTGAAGCTCAAGAACTTGCAGAAGAATTGGGCCTGCCTTATTTAGAAGTATCGTCGCTAAAAAAAATCAATCTCAACGAATGGTTTGAGCAGATGGCGCAATAAATCTATTTTTTAGCACAATTTGCTAAGATAAAACCGTTATTAGAAGAACAGTTCCATCAGCAAACAAAAGAGATGTCAACGAATCGTTCCAGTTTATTCTCTAAGTCACTGAATCAAGAGGTGGTGTTGAAACACGAATATCAAAATAATTTTGAGCACTTACTAAGGGCTTGCAGTAGTGCGGCATTGAACAAATTTTGCCTAAAAAGCTTGGATCTCATCAACAGGACAGACATGTTGTTTAAAAGTGATAATCCGTACTTGAGTGTGGTTACGGCAAGCCCTTTATCAAAAGCACTCAAACACACATTGGATATTATCGCTACTCTGCCTGTTGAAATAATCTATTTGTCTTTATTAAAAAAGACAGTCAATCAAAATAGCGCAAAAGTCCTGTAGCACATCCTTCGTGAACGATTAATGCCGTCAACTTAAGCGAAAATGGCGCGGACTCGTAGCCTGGGTGCAGCGTAGCGGAACCCTGGTTTATTGATTTGATTCAGAACCCAGGGTTTCGCTATGCCACCCAGGCTACAATTCTCCATTAAGCAGATTTACGGGATAAATAATCCAATATTGCCAATAAACGCTCATGGCTGCCGGCCATTTGTAAATCCGTTTTGAATTTATTGTTCACTACAAAAGCAGGAACTGCATTAATTTGATAGGTGCCCATCAAGCTCATTCCATTTTGTACACGCATGTCAATTGTTGGTGAGTTTTCAAAAGCACTTTTAGCAATTTCTTTATCGACACCTTGAGCAACAAAAAAGCCTACCATTGCTTGTTTCGTATCCAGCGGTTTTTTGTCTTCCTGGATGGTTTTAAAGAGTAATGGGCTCATTTTATCTGAAATGGCAAGTGTTTTCGCAGTGTAATATGCTTTAGCATAGAGCTCCCAGGAAGGTTTGAATACCACTGGCACTCGTTCAAACTGAATGTTTTTCCCCATCTTGCTCACCCATCCACTGAGTGGCCCTTCAATTTTGTAACACCATGGACATCCATAACTAAAAAATTCCTCGACGATGGGTGTTTTATTTTTATTGTTTACTGCTTGTGGATTGGTAACAACTTGATAATCTTTCCCTTCAACAAAGGACGCAGCCAAAGCCATTGCGGGAAGAAGAAAAAATAAGGCGATTAATTTTTTTAACATAATTTAGTTTCCTAATGTAAACCTTCAATATAATGTGCCACAGCTTCCATATCTTCTTGACTCATTCTGTTGCTAATATCTTGCATGATATGGTTTAAATCGTTTTTCCGTGTACCGTCTGTAAATGCCTTTAATTGCAATACGGTATAAGCAGCATGTTGACCGGAAAGTATCGGGAATCCAGCTTGGGCATTACCTGTGCCTTTGGGACCATGACATGCGATGCATGCAGTAATCCGTTTTGTATAATCTCCTCCTCGATAAATTTGTTCACCACGTTTTAAAAATTGTTCCGGTGTGCTGCCACGCGCAAGAGGCATTTTAGCATAATATGCAGCCAAGTCATCCATGTCCTGTTCGGTTAGGGTTGCTACAAGAGCACTCATTGTGGGTGCATTGCGTAGTGAATGATTGTTCATGTCTTTAAGCTGTTTCACAAAATATTTAGGATGTTGTCCTGCAATATTAGGCCATTGTGGATTGGTACTATTACCCTGCTGGCCATGACATGCAGCGCAAACGGCTACGTGATTGGTTGAGGGTGCGCTATTATCTTGGGCATAAAATGGCCATGGAGAAAATAAGATAACAGTGAGTACAAATTTTTTCATCGATTTCTCATCATAAAATGTCGCAGCAATGGTACACTGTCTTGGTTGAAATCCCAAAAATTTTATCCTAAAAAAGCAGTTACCCTCGTAGTGGGAATAACGAGTATGCTAAAATGAGCGCATATTTTATAAATTTTAATGCAGTAGAACTTTCGAATGTTAAAAAATCCTTATTCTAAAGCAGTTTTTTTAAAAAGTGCTGCTCGTGTGTCGCAATTGCCTGAGGATTCAGGTTATGAAGTTGCTTTTGCCGGTCGTTCCAATGCAGGAAAATCGAGTGCCTTAAATTGTTTAACTGGCATTAAAAATTTGGCTCGTACCAGTAAAACGCCGGGGCGTACGCAGTTAATTAATTTATTTACGTTGGATGAAGAGCGTCGCCTTGTGGATTTACCAGGTTATGGCTATGCCAAAGTGGCGTTGAAAGTAAAAATGGATTGGCAAGAGAATTTGGCACATTATCTTGAGGTACGACGCAGCTTAAAAGGGTTAATCTTGTTGATGGACATCCGCCATCCTTTAAAAGATTTAGACATCATGATGGTGGATTGGGCATTAAATCGCGAACTGCCAGTGCATATTTTACTTACCAAGGCAGATAAATTAAGTCGCAGCGAAGTCAAAAACACAGTACTTAAAGTACGTAAACATTATGAATTGGCAGAGCATTTGATCACAATTCAATCTTTTTCTTCTTTAAAAAAAGAATGGGTTGCCGAATTGATTGGTTTATTGAATCAATGGATGGGTTTCACGAGTCCGATAGAAGACCAGAACACTCTATAAATTTGAGAATAAAACATAGACCTATCCAGAGTGTAACTACTCACCCCTATACGCCACTGCGTGTCGTACAGGGGTGAACGAACTATATTTAGAAAAAAATTGAAAAAATTGAAAAAATCAAAAAATACTTGACATGTTTTTTTGTGTTAAATTTCAAAATTCACTGAACGGCCCAAAATCTGCATTAGAAGCACCCTTGCAGATCCACCAAGATCATAAAAGCCTCGAAGGGGAAAGAAACGCTGTCGTG
>JBOFJV010000215.1:0-2099 GCA_051657005.1 Legionella sp.
ATGATGTTGTCATAATTACTCTCCTGTGAAACCGTCAAGTCCACAGCTGTATTTTGACATCATCGTCACTAAATCTGAAGGCTAAGCCTTGAGAGTCTCACTAGTCAAACTAGTGGTTTACCTGTCTTAAAATTAGGAAATTATATGGCATCTTCTGAAGAGTCATTTTCTCCTTTACGAAAAGAATTAAGTAAGCTTGAAAATTACGGCATCGTAATCAAGAATCTGCAAAAAAATGCAGGGTACGATGACTCATCACAAAACACCATAAACTTTGAGGCGTATCATCGTTTTAGTCGTGATCTGATGAGTCTTAATGTCGTTTGGATCCCTCTTTTAGATCTGTATAAGGCATTGGGCGAGCGCACAAATACTGAAAAAAAGCTTAGCGAAATTCAAAGTTCATTAATCAAAGGCAACCTAGTCACGGTCATCTTTTTTGTTCCGCAAATTGACGATAATGTTCTTGGTACTGTCGGAACACACCATGCACCAAACGACTCATGGCTTTTGAGTACGAAAATTGAGCGTGCATTAATGTCAGGTCGCGCTGAATTATTTTTTCATAGCATGATCATTACTGGCTACGACAATGAAGCAATCACCGTAGATGATGAAGGACAAAAACATAAAGGCCTCCTCACCTTAAGAAGTGCCTGGGGCAAAGACGCAGGTGTTCATGGCGCTTTCTACATGTCTTATGATTATTTCCGCGTATTGGTTTTGGAAGCACAACAAATTGTTGTCGCTTAGAATCTTTATCATATTTTAATATTGGAGTTTGTTCCATGCAGTTAAATAAAATTCTTGTGTTAAGTCTTGTCTTATGTAGCCATGCATTTGCAGCTGATATTCAGCCTTCTGGAACAGGAGACTATACGTTTAAGCCTTCTCAACCAAGTCTTCGATTTGCTCCCCCCAAAAAAATTAAGTTAATGAATTTTAAATTATCGACTAATGGTTTTGATGCGCTGAAGCAAAAAGCTCAATCCATCCATAATGCACCCGCCTTACAAGCACGTTCGCTCACCGCAACTGAAATTCAATGAGGGATGAATGGCGTGCCCGTTCTGGATCAAGGACTCTTTGGAACGTGTACTACTTTTGCTGCTACCGCTGCAATAGATGCCGCTGTGGGCAAAGGTGATTACGTCAGCCAACTGTGCTTATTGCAACTCGGAAATTATTTTACTGAGCAAGCTTTTGGTGCGAATGGCTGGGATGGCGCTTTTAATCGAGCGAGTTTAAGCAGACTTGAAGATAACGGGTTCATCTCCAAAGAAACACAACATGCTGCAGGTTGTGGTGATCTCACCGAATATCCTCAGAATAATACTGAAATACCCAACTCATCAATCAGTTTTGATAACTACCATCAGCTGAGCGAGAAATTGAGTGACTATAAAATAAATTGGTCCCCCATTTTAGATCCTTATGCGGCACTACTCAGTGATGATATATACAGTCAAAAGACAATTGCTGAAATAAAAAAAGCGTTAAATAATGGGCAAAGAGTTTCTATGGGTGTTTTATTACCGGCTATCGATTTAGGTCTAGCTGGCGCGGTAGGAAAACATCATATTGAAAATGATACCTGGGTATTATCAACGATCATTGAACGCGAGCTTTATCTTTCTTCGTCCTTCTTCTTTGCAGGACATGCTATGGTCATTACAGGTTACGATGATCACGCTACTGCAATTGATGATTTAGGACGAGTACATACAGGATTATTCACTCTGAGAAACTCTTGGGGAGAACAATATGGTGACAAAGGTAATTTTTATATGTCTTATGATTACTTCCGGATCCTTGGCATTGAAGCCGTCCAGATTGTACAAGACACTTACGATTACGATGATGAAGAGGAAGAAGAAAACGACGAGGATATGCATTTATAGCGCCACTTTACCTCAAATAGCATGTACACTGGGCTGAAAAGCCCACAGCCATCAGGCTAAGAAACAAAAGCAATCAAAAGTAGATTGGGTCCTGAGGTATCGACACTTATATTTAGTAGTATTTTATATGTGCATTATACCGTCGTTGCGAGCCATAGGCGAGGCAATCCAGCGTATTTTTGGGCTTCAGATGAACTT
>JBOFJV010000216.1:0-9415 GCA_051657005.1 Legionella sp.
TGGCCAGGTGACTGGTTAACTCTACCAGCTATAAGGGAATAAATCCTTTGGTTGCTGTAGCTATGGCATTGAACAATCAACGTTAGAGTACAGTTTCTTTCACCCCTGTACGTCACGCAGTGGCGTATAGGGGTGAGTAGTTATTAAAAATGTTACGTTTTAGTTAAGTTCTTGTTTTTAATTTTCTATTTTTGTTTTAAATTTACCCAATTTGATTTTTTGTTATTCTACGTGAGGAATACTAAGAGGAAACGCGAAGCTCTGTCTCGATGTCTTGGCACAGGGGTGGAGTTTGTCCCTCCATAACCGGAACTGGTCATGACGTCAACTTAAGCCGCCCAAACCTAATGCGTGGGGTAGATATCCTCCAAGACACACTCTGTAAAATGAAATGCTCACAGAGTGCATCTTTGGTCAAGGTAATTGTAGCCTTGGTGCAGCGTAGCGGAACCAGGGGTTCTGAGTCAACATCAATAAAACCGGGTTTCGCTGCGCTGCACCCAGGCTACGAGGCCGTGTCATTTTCGTTTAAGGGAACGCCGGGTACATTAAGAGCAGCGATTTATAGGGTTTAAAACGCACATCGATCGCGCATCACTGTATTGGGGACGACGTATTTTTTAACGGATAACTATCTTAATTTTCAATTGCATCAAATTCTTCTGCACTAAAAATTTCATTTGCATCAGTGTTTTGATTGGTTATCAGTTCATGCTCAAGATTTTTAAAATTCCACATGCTTTGATCCATCAGCTGACTTGGTTTGATGCTTTGCAGTGCGTGCAAGATATTACTTGGAACTTTAGGGTTTTCTTCCGCCAGTTGATTAATTAAATGCGCCACTTTTTTGCGCATTAAATTTTCTTGAGAACCACAAAGAGTGCAAGGAATAATTGGATAATTTTGTTCTTTTGCAAACGTGATGATGTCTTTTTCCTGGACATAGCATAATGGGCGAATGACTATATGTTTTTTATTGTCACTGAGTAACTTGGGAGGCATCGAGCGAATATCACCATTGTATAAAATTGACATCATTAAGGTGCGGACTAAATCATCGCGATGATGGCCTAAGGCTATTTTATTAAATCCATTTTCTTCCGCATAACGATAAATAATACCGCGACGTAAACGTGAGCATAAAGAACAGTATGTTTTTCCTTCAGGAATTTTCTCTTTAACAATACTGTACGTATCTCGTGTCAAAATTTCATGGTGTATGGCGCGGTCACTAAGCCATTGGCGCAGTGCTGAATCATTCCAACCCGGTTGGGCTTGATCCAGGGTAAAAGAAAAGAGTTCAAATTTGTTACCCGAACGGCGTCGAAGCTGTTCTAAGATGGTGAGTAGGGTGAAAGAGTCTTTGCCACCAGATAAACAGACCATGA
The DNA here is from genome assembly GCA_051657005.1 of Legionella sp. Lineage (GTDB taxonomy): Bacteria > Pseudomonadota > Gammaproteobacteria > Legionellales > Legionellaceae > Legionella. The sequence continues at coordinate 1,389 of JBOFJV010000216.1, forward strand.
CGCGATCGCCACGTTGGATCATATTCAAATCCGCAATGGCTTTGCCGGTATAATGGAGTAATTTTTTTTCAACTTGAGAAGGATTGGACATTATAAAAAACCTGAGTAAAAGTTATCACTTAGTTGCTGTGGTTTTATTTGGGGGAAATCCATTAATTCGAGTTGTTTCTAACCATGAGTTGACTAACTCGAGATCATTAGCATTTAATGTTCCTGCTAAATATTTTAAAGTTAAAACGGCGTTAATCAAGCTGTATTGGTCATTAGCTAGTTGGTTTTGTGCCTCAAATAAACGTTGTTGCGCATTGACCACATCGACCATTGTACGTGTACCTACTTCAAATTGTGCTTCGGTACTTTCCAATGAGTTTTGTTGGGAAATGACGGTTTGTCTGTCTGCTTTTACTTTGCTAATGCCATCGGTAATGGTGTTAAAGGCAATGCGACTATTGACTACCACTTCGCGATAGGATTGCTCCATTTTTTCACTGGTAGCCTGGAAGTTGTGGTTTGCTTGACGGGTTTGTGAGCGTACCAGTCCACCTTGATATACAGGAAAATTCAATGCGACACCAACAGTGGATAAACTTTGATTTGCCGGGAGCAGTGGATTGTTATCTGTCACCTGGTTTGCTGTGTTTGTTGTGTTCCCTTGAACTGCAAGTGTAGGCCAGTTGCCTGCTGAAAGTGCTTTGACATTCTCACGCGCTACTTCCAGATTGAACTTGGTAGATAACAGTTTATAGTTTTGTCTAAGCCCCGTATCTACCCACTGATCGACGTCATTGGGTTCTGGTTTTATCAGGGGAATTTTGCCATTACGTAGTGGTGCTATTGCTTCATAAACATGATTGGTTAACTTTCTTAAGTTTTCATTTTGATTGATCAAGTTATTTCGGGAGGCAATAACGGTTGCTACGGATTGATCATAAGCTGCTTTCGCTTCATAAACCGAAGTGATTGGATCAAGACCGACTTGAAAGCGTTGTTGCGCTTGATCGTACTGACGTTTATTCGCTCTTTTTTTTGCTTCAGCGAAATTTAAGGTATCTTGTGCATAGAGTGCGTCAAAATAAGCCTTCGCAGTTCTAAGGATTAAATCTTGTGCCGAATCATTAAAAGTGGCTTGCGCAGCTTTTACAGAGGCTTTTGCTTGTTGTACTTTCGCCCAGGCTTGATAATTGAAGATCGCCTGGGAGGCAGTTACTTGCCACACCGTCGAGTTATAATAAGCATCACTAATGGTAAATAAACCATCATTTACATGCAGATTATTGCGAGTAGCTTGTGCGTTAACACCCACTTGAGGAAGTAATGCAGAACGCGCTTGGGGAAGGGCTTCTGCACTGGCCATATAGGTATCATAGGAATTTTTAAATAGAGTGTCGTTTTCAAGAGCTTGATGATAGATATCCATTAAGTCTGTCGTTGCAAATGCATGCGATGATAGACCTAAAGCGATGAGATAGCAGATCAACCTGTTTTTCATTTAACCTAATTCCTAAAATACAAATTCTTTGGGTTTGGATTTATCGATCAATAAAGGAATGCCGGTTTCAAAAAGCAATGAATTACTCCAATGTTCATTGTGATCCAATTCGTAGAGTCGGCCTTTCATTACAGGTGGATTGCCTTCAATAATAAATAATTTTCCGCCAGGAAGGATTTGTAGTCTTTGTGTTTCATTGAGTTTTTCTACAGCACCCGTGAATATCACCACATCATAAGGAGCACTTTCGAGCCAACCTTGACTGGCTTCACCTGTTATCAACTCAACATTATCGCAGTGATGTGCTTTGAGTTTGCGTGCCGCATGAGCAGTAAAATCAGCATAATAATCGACGCTAATTACTTTTTTGCACAATTTACTTAATAGAGCAGTAAAAAAACCGCTTCCTGTCCCAACCTCCAAGACTGTTTCATGGCCTTTTAGATCGAGCGCTTGCAGAATCTTTCCTTCTTCCAATGGCGTAAGCATTCGTTGGTCATGCTGAAGAGGGATTTGCATATCTGAATAGGCGAAATGAGTATAATGTTCGGGAACGAATTCATGTCTGGGGATGATTTCATACAAATTAAGTATGGATTCGTTTAAAACATCGCCAGTTCGAAGTTGTTGCTTTACCATATTAACGCGTGCGCTTTGATAACTCATTTGTTCTACCGTGTTGATTAATTTAGGTTTACAAATTGACGATTCATTTTCCACTGGTGGTTGACCTGTAGTACTCCGACATTTTGACTCAAGCTGTCGCATGTAATCGGTGCGATGCGTTGCAAAAAGAGTTAGTGGAAGTGAATTGTCAATACACTTTCAAAACTTGGGCCCAATGTTAACAAAAAAACAGCTCATGTGCTAAGAAATAATGTTGAAACCCGGAAAAACTATGAGATGCCTTGCAAACGCTATGTTCGCCTGATTTGAACTGACTGTTTTTTCTTCGTTGAATCCCAAATTTCATGGTGACTCTGTCTAAAGTTTGCTATGATTTGCAGTCATCAAAAAAATTGTAATAATTTAGTACAGCCTGAAGAGGTAATTGTTACGAGTGAGCGGTCAATGTCGTTGGCTTAAGCGAAAATGGCACGAGCTCGTAGCCTTGTGCAGCGCAGCGGAACACGTGTTTATTGATGTGACTTGGAGACTTTAGTTCCTCTGCACTGCACCCAGGCTACAATTATGGTTGATACATTACGAACATTCAATGTGTAGGAGAATACTGTGCTTGAGCAATTTAGTGATTTTTTACAAACTGAACTGGCGACACTTAAAAGTGACTGTTTATATAAATCAGAACGGGTTATTACCAGCCAACAACAAGCTGCTGTGACTGTAAATCAACATGAAGTGATCAACCTCTGTGCGAATAACTATTTAGGTTTGGCAAATGATCCGCAATTAATTGCTGAAGGACAAAACGCATTAGCGCAATACGGCTATGGTATGGCTTCAGTGCGTTTTATTTGTGGTACCCAAACGCCGCACAAACAATTAGAACAAAAAATCAGTCAATTTTTAAGCAAAGAAGATACTATATTATATTCTTCATGTTTTGATGCAAACACCGGTCTTTTTGAAACGTTATTAGGTGAAGAGGATGCGATAATTAGTGATGCATTAAATCATGCCAGTATTATTGATGGAGTCCGTTTATGTAAAGCAGCTCGATATCGTTACGCGAACAACGACATGAAGGCTTTGGAAGAGCAATTGATTGCTGCCAAAAATGCACGATTTAGCTTAATTGCTACAGACGGTGTTTTTTCTATGGATGGAATCCTCGCTAATCTGCCGGCAATTTGTGAGCTAGCAGATAAATATGACGCTATGGTTATGGTTGATGACTCACATGCTGTGGGTTTTATGGGTGAAACAGGTCGTGGTACTCCAGAGCATTTTGGTGTGAGCGATCGAATTGATATTGTTACAGGTACACTAGGCAAAGCACTTGGTGGTGCTTCAGGTGGCTATACTTCATCCAATAAAATTGTTATTGAATGGTTACGGCAGCGCTCCAGACCGTATTTATTTTCTAATACTTTAGCTCCTGTCATTGCGCATACATCGTGTGTTGTTTTAGACAATTTGATAAAGGATAATCATTTGTCCGAGAATTTAAAGCGAAACAGTCGTTATTTTCGTGAAGGAATAACGCGATTAGGCTTTAAACTAATCCCTGGCGAACATCCAATTATTCCTGTAATGCTTGGGGATGCCAGTCTGGCAGGACGAATGGCCAATCGTTTGCTGGAGTTGGGAATTTATGTAGTTGGTTTTTCTTATCCAGTTGTCCCCAAAGGTTTAGCTCGCATTCGTACTCAAATGTCTGCGGCACATGAGCTGCATCATTTGGATAAAGCACTTACTGCATTCGAAGCCGTTGGTAAGGAATTTTCTGTAATTTAAAAGCAAAGCACTTCTCTCTTGAGATAGAGAGGCTCTTATTTTGAGGTACTTTAATGAAATCATTAGTCAAAGCAAAAAAGGAACCTGGTATTTGGATGGAGGAGGTCACGAAACCTGAATATGGGGTCAACGACGTTTTAATTAAAATTAAAAAAACAGCGATTTGTGGAACGGATATTCATATTTACAACTGGGATGAATGGGCACAAGCTACTATTCCTGTTCCTATGACTGTTGGACATGAATTGTATGGTGAAATTGTTGAAGTGGGACAGGAAGTAAAATGGTTAAGTGTCGGACAACGCGTTTCTGGTGAAGGGCATATAACCTGTGGTTTTTGTCGAAATTGTCGTGCTGGTAAACGCCATCTTTGTCGTAATACTCTGGGTGTAGGTGTTAATAGACCAGGATGTTTTGCTGAATATTTATCGTTACCTGCAACGAATGTGATCGTTCTTCCCGATAATATTACCGGTGAACAAGCATCTATATTCGATCCTTTTGGCAATGCTACTCATTGTGCTTTGGCTTTTGATGTTGTTGGTGAAGACGTATTAATCACTGGCGCAGGACCTATTGGTATTATGGCTGCAGCTATAGTGAGACACATTGGTGCACGTAACGTTGTTATCACTGATGTAAATGAGTACCGATTGGATTTAGCTCGAAAAATGGGCGTCACGCGAGCAGTGAATATTCAACATGAAAAATTGACGGATGTCATGGCTGAGTTGGGAATGATTGAAGGTTTTGATGTGGGTTTAGAAATGTCCGGCCATCCTATGGCGCTAAATGACATGATGCAATCCATGAATCATGGTGGTCATGTTGCTATGTTGGGCATTCCTCCACAAGAAACAGCAATTGATTGGAATCAAGTTATTTTTAAAGGTTTGGTGATTAAAGGAATTTATGGTCGCGAAATGTTTGAAACTTGGTATAAAATGATCGCCATGTTGCAAAGCGGATTGGACATTTCATCAATCAAAACACATCATTTTTCAGTAGATGATTACCAGGAAGCATTTCAAATTATGGCTTCAGGCCAGTCAGGTAAAGTGATTCTTGATTGGTCATAGAAACAATGGCCTGGGTTATGCCTTTGTGGTGCCCAGGCGGAACAGGCAAGTATTAGAAAGACGGAGTAGCTATTTATGTCACAATATATTTTTACCATGAATCGTGTCAGCAAAATTGTTGAAAATCAACGGTTTATTTTAAAAGATATTTCATTAAGTTTTTATCCTGGTGCTAAAATCGGTGTTTTAGGATTGAATGGTTCTGGTAAGTCAACTTTATTGCGCATTATGGCCGGTGTTGATACTCAATTTGAAGGAGAGGCAAGACCACAACCTGGAATCAAGATTGGTTATCTGGAGCAAGAGCCTCAGTTAGAGTTGGATAAGACTGTACGTGAGGTGGTTGAAGAAGGCGTGAAGGAAATGAAAGACAAACTCACACGCTTTGATGAAATCAGTATGCGTTTTGCAGAACCAATGAGCGATGACGAAATGAATGCATTGCTTGCCGAGCAAGGTGAGTTACAAAATGAGATTGAAGCCGGTGGCGGTTGGGATCTGGATAGAAAACTGGATGTTGCTGCAGATGCACTGAGATTGCCTGATTGGGATGCGGTTATTGGGAAATTATCAGGAGGTGAACGGCGTCGTGTTGCTTTATGTCGTTTGTTACTATCTAATCCTGATATGTTGCTGCTTGATGAACCAACAAACCATCTTGATGCTGAATCGGTTGCTTGGTTAGAGCATTATCTTGAGAGCTTTCCTGGTACCGTTATGGCGATTACCCACGATAGATATTTTCTGGATAATGCGGCTGAGTGGATTTTAGAGCTGGATCGCGGAGAGGGCATTCCTTACAAAGGAAACTATACATCTTGGCTTGAACAAAAAGAAGCTCGTTTGGCGATGGAGCAAAAACAAGAAGATGCGCATCAGCGTGCAATCAAAGAAGAGCTGGAGTGGGTACGTACTTCACCTAAGGGGCGTAATGCTAAAAATAAAGCGCGTCTTGCTCGTTTTGAAGAGATGAACTCTAAAGAGTTTCAAAAACGCAATGAAACCAATGAAATTTACATCCCACCAGGTGAGCGTTTGGGTGATTTGGTGCTTGAGGGTGAAAAAATTACCAAGTCGTTTGGAGACCGAATCTTAATTGAAAACTTGGATTTCAAATTACCGAAAGGTGGTGTTTTAGGGATTATTGGTCCTAATGGAGCAGGGAAATCGACGTTCTTGAAAATGATTACAGGCCAGGAAGAACCGGATAGTGGTAGTATTCGTATCGGTGAAACAGTTCAATTGGCTTATGTAGATCAGATGCGTGACGAATTAGATCCCAATAAATCAGTATGGCAAGAAATCTCTGACGGTCACGATATTATGCAAGTTGGTAGTTTTCAAATGCCTTCGCGTGCGTACGTTGGACGTTTTAACTTTAAAGGCACTGATCAACAAAAGAAAATGGCGCAACTCTCTGGAGGAGAGCGCAATCGAGTGCATTTAGCAAAATTATTGAATAGTGGTGGAAACGTTATGCTACTTGACGAACCAAGTAATGATTTGGATGTTGAAACGCTACGTGCTCTTGAAGAAGCGATTCTGAATTTTCCTGGCTGTGTTGTGGTAATTTCGCATGATCGTTGGTTTTTAGATAGGATATGTACTCATTTGATGGCTTTTGAAGGAGAGTCACAAATAACCTTCATTGAAGGAAGTTACAGTGATTATGAGGCCGATAGACGTCGACGTTTAGGGGATGCTGCTGATAGACCATCACGGATTAAATACAGAAAGCTTGAGTCATAAAGTTTTGGCGTCAACTTAAACGATTATCGTAGCCTGGATGCGGTAAAGCGGAACCAGGGGTTCCAAGTCAAATCGGTAAACCATGGTTCCGCTTTGCTGCACCCATGCTACGATACTACACAGACACGTTTAGGATAAAGAAGTATCTCTATAAAAAGTTTAATTAAGTGGAGTAAAATTTAATGAATAAGTTGTTTTGGGCAGGTTTGTTGCTCTCTGTTGTTGGCTTAACATCCTGTGTTGAATATGATGAGTCTACATTAATTACGGATGATGCGGGTTATACGCACAGAACGGTTCATTATACAAAGGATAAACGTGGTCGTGATTATTTTCCGAAGAAAATTAAAGCGACTGGTGAGAAACGCTTTGTATTTGATCCAAAAGCTTCTGCATGGGCTGCTTATGATGAAGAAGGCAATCGGCTACTTACCGGATCCGGATCAGCTGGAATCGACGTGTGTGAAGAGAACTCAAACCAATCATGCCGAACGGTTACTGGAACGTTCAGGGTTTATAACAAAAAAGGACTTAATTGCCGTTCGGGTGAATATCCTGTAGATACTCGAGGCGGGGCGAAAATGCCTTATTGTACTTATTTCTACCAAGGATATACAATCCATGCTGCCTATGAGGTTCCTGAACACCCATCCAGCCATGGTTGCGTGCGTATTTTCCCAAGCGCTGCCAAGTGGCTCAGTGAAAACTTTTTCCAAATAGGAACGCGAGTAATCATTTTGGCTTACCCTGATAATAATGGTGTTCATAAATCTACCCCAGCAGCTTAAAAACCTAATGGTGCCATTTAAGTAAAAATGGAACTTACTCTGCCTACATCCCGCATGTCGTTGAATGGATACAGTAAGAGTAGAAATTTCTCTGGCTAAAAAAGCGCTTATTTTTTGCCTTACTTCGTTTTAAAATAAATACAGGACTATTGCCCACCAAAATCTGCTTCCTTGCGATGGTATGCACGTCGACAACTGAAAAATAACTCTTCATTACTATACGTATCTAATCCAATTGTGGAAACTGATTTTAAATGAAGTGCCATCAATTTATTTTTAACAAAATGGAGTAAGTAAAACATGAAGTGGTTTGGTTGAGTTGCTGGTTTAAAATAATGCTTATTCGTGCTGTCACGTAACTACTCACCCCTATACGCCACTGCGTGACGTACAGGGGTGAAAGAAACTGTACTCTAACGTTGATTGTTCAATGCCATAGCTACAGCAACCAAAGGATTTATTCTCTTATTTTGCATAGTTTGTAAATAACTGGAAATGCGACAA
>JBOFJV010000217.1:0-11194 GCA_051657005.1 Legionella sp.
GTGTCAAAATTTCTGTACGAAGCCAAGAGGATAATATTTAAATGGCTCAATAGGCGGAGTCAACGCAAGTCGTTCGACTGGAATAAATTCGACCTATTCGTAAAGAAGCATCCACTACCAGATGCAAAAATAATGCACCGATTGTTCTTATTGATAAGGTATGAGTATGTAATGAAATTGTCTTGATCCCATTGCCTTAGTAGGGCACGATAGGTTCTAAATTGGGGGTTGGCCAGGTGACCGGTTAACTCTACCAGCTAGGATTGCATAGTTTTTCGGTACTCCAGGAATTAGCATCACCGAGAAAACCATCCAAAGAATTAGTTCGGCGCTCTCCTGGGATGACGAGTTCCTCTTCTTTGAAAGAGGATACAACAGAAGCATCACAATCCAGTAGCCAAGAATTAAAAATCACCGGAAAGAAAACCTCTAAAGAGAGTTTTTTTAAAGAATTGCAGACTAGAGTCTCTCAGTCACAAGGAAGCACGTCAGCAGAGCAGGATATGAGTTTAAAGTAAAGAAGCAGCTCGAAGGAAACTTGGATGAAGCAGTGGATTCAACTGTAGAATTTAGGTAAAGTGAATTGCGATGCAATCTTTAATTAGAATTTAATTAACTTAGGAGTAGATATGCGTTTGAATCAATGTATGACCTATATCGCAGCTGGTTCAATGTTTGCGAGTGCCCATGTTTTGGCAGCCAGTACCTCTGTTCATGAACAATTGCAAGTACCTCAATGTCTTGCAGCAAAAATTGCTACTCCTTATGAGGTTTTGGCAGAGAATAAACAATTTAAAATCATTGATATTGCCGCAGATGAGGTAGATGCGCTGAGCCATTTAGCGGATCAAGTCAATTGTGGTCGTTTTGTCAACGTTAGTCATCGCGTGCAAGGTTCTTTAATTGCGCAAAAGAAGCAATCCGCACAAAGCGTTTTGCAAAAGAAAATGCTGAAAGCAGCACCAAAAGTCAGCACTGCTTATGAAATTAAACATCCAGTTGAAGTAAATGCCGCATTGGAGAAAATAATACCCGATAGTATTTGGCATAATCTATCCCATCTCACCGCATTTCATAATCGTTCTGCCAGTAAGGATACTGGAGTCATGGCGGCAAACTGGTTAAGAGATACATTTGAATCAATGGCTAAGATGAGTGGCCGTACTGATACGGAAACTTTTTTCGTGGATACAGGACGGTACAAGCAACCTTCTTTAGTAACGGTAATTGGTAAAGACATCCATGCTCCAGCAGTGGTGATTGGTGCTCACATGGACACGTTAGATGGTCGCATGCCAGGTGCTGGGGACGATGGCAGTGGTTCGGCAACCAATATGGAAATGGCTCGTGTTTTATTGTCTTCCAATACAACGTTTAAGCGCCCTATCTATATTATTTGGTATGCAGCCGAAGAGAGAGGATTGGTTGGTTCCCAATACGTCGTTGAGTATTTTCAGGATCATAACATTCCTATCAAGGCAGCGATTCAGTTTGATATGACTGGGTATCGAGTGCACCGAGACGATCCGACCATGTGGGTATTTACCGATTATACGGACAACAATTTAAGTAATTTCGTTGCTCAATTAATCAAAACATACATCCATGTTCCCGTTGATTATTCAGAATGTGGCTATGGATGCAGTGACCATGCATCCTGGGATGAAATTGGCGTTCCAGCTGCATTCCCTTGCGAGTCTAATTTCGAAGAGCACAACCCGTATATTCATAGTGCTTCGGATACCATGGAATTATTAAGCCTTGAGCATATGACTAATTTCTCGAAGTTGGCTTTAGCTTTTGCTATTGAAATGGCTTCCGAGTAATGTTTTGAATGCTTCTATACATGCATCTGTCTGATCACATCTCTGCCTATCCCCAGAGACTTGTCTTCGTGGTCGCAGCATTTTGCGCGATGTATCAGATTCAGATGCAGGCATGGGGGCATTTATTCTTTAATCTGTATGGGAGAAGTAATGAAACGAAAAATATTCAACAAAGCAGGACTGGTATTAGGTCTTTTTTTGTTTTTCCGTAACGGGTGTCACCTTCGCAGCGAACAACATGCTGCTTCCCACTTGGTATTTATTAAATAATCAATTAAGCGCCATCTTAAATGCAGATCCTTGTGTGCACGTGTCTAATTTGACCGATGAAGGATTGGATATGGAAATCAAAGTAACGGTTTGTCATGAAGAAAAAGCGTATGCTCTAGCTGCTTTTATTAATCGAATCCATGAATTTGGTGATCAATTAGCAGTAGCCGTTAAAGTGTATGCCAATTCTGTTCCTGTTGATGCTGCGTTACCCACTGATACTAAGGAAATGGTTGCTTTACTTAATCATGCATTGAAAGGAAATAAATATTTCGTGAAAGCTGGTGTTGGTGTTGGAACAATGCACCAGACAGAAGCCGCATATGCGATATTTAAGCCTATGGTTGTGCAATATTATGCAGATGATATTGGTGACTGGTTCCTTAAGACCAATGAAGTCGCAGCAAAAGTATTTGGCGAAGTATTTCGTTTTAACCCCTATTCTGAAGACGCAATCAAGCTCTATGCAACAACCGCAATGAATAATAAATAATAACGAACAACAACTTGCCTTTCGTATCCTGGGTGAAGCTTAGCGAAACCCGTGGTTCTGTACAAAATCAATAAACCCAGGTTCCGCTAGGCTCCACGTCGGCTACAATTGATGACCACTAAGCATTAGGTATTGGTGTTGGTGGGCAATGATATTCTTCAGTAACTTCATTTTCTGTATCCAGTGCTTGCAAAACAATGGGAAACTTCCATAAAGAATAAAGGTGTTTGAGCACCTCCGCTGTTGTATTTCCTAAAGGCACTCTATTTTGTTGGGTGTATCTTAAATGCATGGAGCGATCGCCTTGCAAGTCAACAGAATAAACTTGAATATCGGGCTCTAAATACCCCAAATTGTATTGTTTCGATAACGCTTCCCTTATGTTTTGATACCCTGATTCATTATGAATGGCATTTACATAGAGTTCGGGACTGCGATCATCATCCACGATATGGAATAATTTTAAATCACGTATCAGTTTAGGAGACAAATATTGCGCAATAAAACTTTCATCTTTGTAATTGCGCATGGCCGTATCCAAACTTTTTAACCAGTCCGTATGCGCTAAATAAGGAAACCATGCTTTGTCCTCGTCAGTAGGATTTTCACAAATTCGTTTAATGTCTTGCATCATATGATAGCCTAAAGTATAGGGATTAATGCCACTGTAATAAGGACTATTATAGGGTGGTTGCATGATCACATTTGTATGACTTTGTAAAATTTCCAACATGAACTCATCAGTAACAAGCCGTTCATCATACAATGCGTGCAATAGGGTATAATGCCAAAAACACGCCCAGCCTTCGTTCATGACTTTCGTTTGGCCTTGAGGATAAAAATATTGGGCCATTTTTCGTACTATACGTACGATTTCTCTTTGCCATGGCTCTAATAACGGTGCATTCTTTTCAATAAAGTACAAAATATTTTCTTGAGGTTCTTCAGGAAAACGTTTTTTCATACTTTGATTGGCAACCGGTTTGCTTTGGGGAATGGTTCGCCATAATTCATTGACTTGGGATTGCATGTAAATTTCACGATTTTGTTGGCGAATTTTTTCTTCTTGTATGGATAAAGGTGCTGGATGCTTATAACGGTCTACACCATAATTCATCAATGCATGGCAGGCATCTAAAATTGATTCGACCTCGTTAATTCCATAGCGTTGCTCACAGTCACTGACGTATTTTTTTGCAAATACTAAATAATCAATGATGGCATCAGCAGAGGTCCACATTTTAAATAAGTAATTGTTTTTAAAAAACGAGTTATGACCATAACAGGCATGCGCAATAACCAAAGCTTGCATGGCCATGGTATTTTCTTCCATGAGATAGGAAATACAAGGGTTGGAGTTAATGACTAATTCATATGCCAAACCCATTTGACCACGTTTGTAACTTTTTTCAACACCCACAAAATGTTTGCCATAAGACCAATGATGGTAGCCGATGGGCATTCCTACAGAAGCGTAGGCATCCATCATTTGTTCTGCAGAAATGACTTCAATTTGATTAGGATAAGTATCCAATTTAAAATCTTTGGCAATGCGTGCTATTTCACGATCGTAGTCCTGGATTAATTCAAAGGTCCATTCTGCACCTGTAGATATTGTTTTTTTTTTCATGCAGTTTTCCTTTTAAATAGCTCATGAAATACAGGATAAATATCCGCTACTGTGTCTATATTTTCCATCGCAAAATTAGGGTAGCGTTCTTTTACAAGTTGATATACCTCCCATAAGCTTTGGTGATGGCGGGGCATGATTTCAATGTAAGCAAAATATTGCAATAAAGGCATAATCTTATCTTGCAGCAATTCCTGGCAATAGGGGGAGTCTGCATTCCAGTTGTCGCCATCGGATGCTTGCGCAACATAAATATTCCATGCCTCTGGAGGATAACGTGCTTCAATAATGGTGCTTAAAAGCTCCAACGCACTGGAAACTACAGTCCCGCCTGTTTCTCGAGAATAAAAAAACTCTTCTTCATTTACCTCTTTGGCTGAAGTGTGGTGACGGATAAATACTAACTCAATTTTCTCGTAATTTTTCGTGAGAAACATATAAAGTAAAATGAAAAAGCGCTTGGCAATGTCTTTTTTTGCCTCATCCATAGAACCAGAGACGTCCATAACGCAAAACATGACGGCTTGAGTGGATGGTGATGGAATACGAACCCGGTAATTGTAGCGGAGATCAATGGTGTCAATGAACGGTACAGTTTGTATTTTCCGCTTCAAAAACTCAATTTTTAACTGGATGTTTTTTAATGCCTCTGTATCAGGAACGGGTTGGGATCTTAATCGTTCCAATTCTTCTTCCGCTTCTTTTAATTGTTTTTTATAGGGAGAGGCCAAGGCAACCCGGCGACCGGTTGCTTGTTTCATCGAGCGCAAGACATTTATGTTGTTGGGAATGCCGCTAGTGGTAACACCTGCTCTTACGGTTTTGAAGGTACTGATCCTAGCCAATTCTTTTTTAACCAAATCGGGTAATTCCAGATCTTCAAAATACAAATCCAGGAACTCTTCTCGAGAGAGCTCAAAGACAAACGTATCTTCACCATCACCGCTGTCACTTGCATTGGAACCATCACCGCCACTGCCTGAGTTACTACTGGGTCTTCGTATTCGGTCACCAGCAATAAAATTATCGTTCCCGGGTAGCACACGCTCTATATAGCCGCCATTACCACGATGAAACATGGGTTCGGAGATGTCTTTCGATGGAATCGTGATTTGTTCGCCTTGATCTATTTCGGTAATACTGCGTTTTCCCACAGCATCAGATACAGCCCGCTTGATCTGATTTTTATAGCGACGAAGAAAACGTTGACGGTTAACCGTACTCTTTTTCCCTGCATTTTGCCGTCTATCAATCAATTGCGACATAATTTAGCCCCGCACAAATTCATTGTTCATCAGCACATTTGTAGTTTGGGCCATGGAATAACCCAGGATAGATGAGTCAAATTTCCCCAGGTTAAGCATCGTTTTTACCCAACTACAAAGGGCAATATTTTTATCTTCTCAAGATCTTTATTGGGACTTCCGTACCCGCAAATACCATTCACAAAGCAAACGTACTTGTTTGCGTGTATAGCCTTTATCAATCATTCGAGAAATAAACTCTTCATGTTTTTTCTTATCATCTTCAGATGCTTTCGCATTGAAAGAAATGACAGGTAATAAATCTTCAGTATTCGTGAACATTTTTTTCTCGATAACTGATCGCAATTTTTCATAACTGTTCCAGACAGGATTTTTGCCTCGGTTATTGGCTCGAGCCCGCAAAACAAAATTCACAACTTCATTACGAAAATCTTTGGGATTCGAGATTCCTGCAGGTTTTTCAATTTTTTCTAGTTCCAGATTTAATAAACCGCGGTCAAAAATTTCCCCAGTATCTGGATCGCGATAATCTTGGTCCTGGATCCAGAAATCGGCATAAGTAATGTAGCGGTCAAAAATATTCTGTCCGTATTCTGAATACGATTCCAGATAGGCCGTTTGAATTTCTTTACCGATAAATTCAACATACTTGGGCGCCAAATACTCTTTGATGAAGCTCAAATAGTTTTCTTGCACTTCCTGGGGGAATTGTTCTTGTTCAATTTGCCGCTCTAACACATACATTAAATGTACGGGATTTGCCGCCACTTCACTGTGGTCAAAGTTAAATACCTTGGAGAGTATTTTGAAGGCAAAACGTGTTGACACACCACTCATCCCTTCATCAACACCGGCAAAATCGCGATATTCCTGATATGATTTTGCTTTTGGATCAGTGTCTTTTAAGCTTTCGCCATTATAAACGCGCATTTTGGAGTAAATGCTGGAGTTTTGTGGTTCTTTTAAACGAGTTAAAACTGAAAATTGAGACAGCATATCCAAGGTTCCTGGAGCACAATGAGCTTGGGTGAGTGAGCTGTTATCAATCAGTTTTTGATAAATTCGTGTTTCTTCAGAAACACGCAGACAATAAGGTACTTTAACGATATTGATGCGATCGATAAATGCCTCATTGTTTTTATTGTTTCTAAAAGTTTGCCATTCGGACTCGTTGGAGTGCGCTAAAATAATTCCCTCGAAGGGTATAGAAGATAAACCTTCCGTGGGGTTGTAATTTCCTTCCTGAGTTGCAGTGAGCAAGGGATGCAATACTTTTATGGGCGCTTTAAACATTTCCACGAACTCTAAAAGACCACGGTTTGCTCGACACAGTCCTCCAGAGAAACTGTAGGCATCCGGATCATCTTGAGAAAATTCTTCTAATTTCCGAATGTCTACTTTACCCACTAATGAAGAAATATCCTGATTGTTTTCATCACCAGGTTCGGTTTTAGCAATGGCAATTTGTTTTAAGCGTGAAGGTTTCACCTTAATCACTTTGAATTGGCAAATATCGCCATTATATTCATGCAATCTTTTTACCGCCCAAGGTGACATCAAGTAGCGTAAATAGCGTGATGGAATGCCAAAACGTTCCTGTAACAATTCCGCATCTTCAATTGGATTAAATAAAGAAAGAGGAGATTCAAATACAGGTGAACCCTTTATGGCATAAAATGGAACTTTTTCCATCAAATCTTTTAATTTCTCGGCAATAGATGATTTACCACCGCCAACTGGGCCTAAAAGGTAAAGCACTTGTTTGGTTTCTTCCAAACCTTGGGCCGCATGTTTTAAAAAGCCAACGATTTGTTCAATAGGCTCTTCCATACCATAAAAATCTTTAAACACGGTATATCGTGGCATGACTTTATTGGAAAAAATCCTTGATAAAACAGGATCATGGCGTGTGTCGAGCATTTCTGGCTCGCCAATGGCCATTAATAATCGTTCTGCTGGATTGGCATACGCAGAGGGGTCGCTTTTACACAACTCCAGGTATTCTTCCAAACTCATTTCTTCTTCTTTGTTATCGACAAAGCGTTTGGTATAGCCGGTTAAAAAATCTTGAGTATTCATGTGCCATCCCCTTTTGTATATCCTGGTATGGGATATAAATGTGTTTCTTTGCTTTTATTGCGCTACACTAAGCACAAGCAATAAAGGCGTTTAGTTAACTCACGGTTTTCCCAATTGACCTGAGAAGTTACCCCTTTATAAGCATTATAGTAGCTAAACTAATAAATTTTTTATATAACTCAATAAACTTAATCGTTTTTTTTGTAAGGGTATATTGATCATGCCAAACTCTACCGTTTATTTGAAAGATTATCAGGCTCCTTTTTTTGCAGTAGATACTGTAAATTTAAATTTTGATTTGTATGACGATCATGCTTTAGTCAGTAGCGAACTTAAATTAATGCGTCAACACGAAGGTGCATTACATTTATATGGTGATGAGTTGGAGTTGGTGAGTGTGCATTTAAATGGACAAAAATTACAACCATCTGCATATACCTTAAGGCCTGATGCACTGATTATCGAAAATTGTCCTGATGAACTGACCTTAAATATAGTTACTCGCATTTACCCACAAAAAAACACGAGGTTATCTGGGCTGTATCGCTCGAATCACTTATTTTGTACTCAATGTGAGGCAGAGGGTTTTCGACGTATCACTTATTTTCTAGACCGTCCTGATGTATTAGCTACGTACACCACGCGAATCTCTGCTGATAAAAAACATTATCCTATTTTATTGTCGAATGGAAATTTAATTGATTCGGGTGCAACTGCCGATGGCCGACATTGGGTTGTTTGGAATGATCCATTCAAAAAACCATCGTATTTATTTGCCTTGGTTGCGGGTGATTTGGCATGTATTCGCGATCAGTTTGTTACCTGTTCAGGTAGAGCGATTGCTTTGTGTCTCTATGTCGAACCTGGAAATGAAGATAAATGTGCACACGCCATGGAGTCTTTAAAAAAATCCATGCGTTGGGATGAAGAGGTTTATGGGCGTGAATATGATCTCGATATTTTTATGATCGTAGCGGTTAGCGATTTCAATATGGGTGCTATGGAAAATAAAGGATTAAATATTTTCAACTCCAAATACATCCTCGCACGACCGGATACAGCAACTGATCAGGATTTTGCCGATGTTGAGGGCGTTGTTGCCCACGAATATTTTCATAATTGGACTGGAAATCGAGTCACGTGTCGTGATTGGTTTCAGCTCAGTTTGAAAGAAGGATTAACCGTTTTTCGCGATCAAGAGTTTTCCCGTGATATGAACTCACGTGATGTGAATCGGATCATGGATGTCAGGGTATTGCGCAACTCACAATTTCCTGAAGATGCAGGTTCCATGGCTCATCCTGTTCGTCCTGAGTCGTATCAGGAAATCAATAATTTTTACACCGCCACTGTTTATAATAAGGGTGCTGAAGTGATTCGTATGCAGCATACATTACTTGGCAAAGCAGGTTTTCGCCGTGGTATGGATTTATATTTTAAACGACATGATGGTCAAGCAGTTACTATCGATGATTTTGTTGCGGCCATGGAGGATGCGAATGGGAGCGACTTGACTCAATTTAAACGCTGGTACAGTCAAGCAGGAACACCTGAGGTAACAGTGACTAGTGATTATACAGCCGGTTGTTTGACCTTAAAGATGACGCAGAACTGTCCACCAACACCGGAATCTCATGATAAAAAACCATTCCACATCCCAATTCAAGTGGCGTTATTTGATGCGCGTGGGCATCAGATGTCTGTTGATCAAGAGCTTTTAGAATTAAAAGATACCGAGCAGCATTTTACGTTTACTGACTTAAGTGAAAAGCCCGTTGTTTCTTTACTACGAGAGTTTTCTGCTCCCATTAAATTAAAGTATGCTTTGAGTCAGGAGGAGTTGTTCTTCTTGTTACGGCACGAAGTAGATGGTTATGCAAAATGTGATGCAGCCCAGAATTTGGTTTTGAATGGCATTAACGAATGCTTGCAGCAATCCGCCGACAATTGGCAAATTCCTTCAACGTTGAGCGCAGCGTTCAAACATGTATTACTTGATAATGCTTTGGATGCAGATTTACGTGCAGAATTATTGACTCCTCCTTGTTTTGAAGACGTCTCTGCGATGTTAAATCAAGTTGATGTACATGCTGTAGAAGCCGTGCGCGATTTTTTTCGCCAACAGTTGGGATGGTATTTGTATGAGCCTGCTCAATCGCTTTACCAGCAATTGTGGGCGATTGAGGACCATCGCATGAACGGGCTTGCTTATGGGCGCAGGAAATTACGCAATATCTGTTTGTGGTTCATGATGAAAGCGAAGGAGACGACGAGTTTAGACGTATGTCAGCAACAGTTTATCGCGGCACAAACAATGACCGATCAAATAGCCAGTTTTTCTCTATTAGTGAATTGCAGCAACCAAGGATTACGTGAACAAGCAATCGAGGATTTTTATAAGCAATGGTCTAAAGATGATTTGGTTTTAGATAAGTGGTTTGCACTGCAGGCAACAAGTGAGTTACCAGGGGCGTTGGTCCAGGTTCAAGAGTTATTGAAACATTCTGCTTTTAGTATTAAAAATCCAAATAAAGTGCGTGCGCTGATTGGTGCATTTTGTATGGCAAATCATCGTAATTTCCATGCTCTTGATGGAAGTGGTTATCATTTTCTCGCGGAGATGCTGGTGACATTAGATAAGATTAATCCGCAAATTGCAGCGCGACTGGCTAATCCATTTACGCGTTGGCATCGTTTTGACAAACCAAGACAGATTTTAATGCAAAAGGAATTAGAAAAGTTATCCAGGTTGACTTTATCACGTGATTTAAGTGAAGTCGTCTCTAAAAGTGTACACGATTTATAGTAGACCACGTCATCCCTCGCTACGTTGGGATGACGTACTTACCCTATTATTTAAATTAAATTTTAGGATTAACCGCAGGAAATGAATTTAATTCATTACAAAAAACACTACGATTTAATGCATAGTAGAGAGCAAAACCTAATTCGCTCACGAAAAGAATAAGAACCAACAGGCTAAATAGAGCAAAGAGGAGTTGTTTATTTTTCCTTTTTTTCTCATGTACCTTGGTTAAAATGGTTTCATTACTATGGTACAACCTGTCATTGATAATTTTGATGATTGCTGCTACAAGAGCCGCGTGGCAATGATGATTTTCTAATGCATGTAAATGGCTGATTGACATCCGTAATACAACCAGAGGCTCGGAAGCAATAACCGTAAGCGAGCAGGTCCGATTTTTAATGACTCTCATTTCACCGATTGTTTCCCCAGCACCCAATACTTCAATGAGTTCGGGATCATCTGTGGGCTTTTCTTTTTTATAAAGTCCTGCAACTCATGAAATAATGATAAAGAAATCATCACTGGACTCTCCTTCGCTAAGTAATGTATCGCCTGTTGCGAAGGTGGCTCGGGAAGAAATTGCGATAAATGCATCATAGTCTTTAGCAGCGAAGTGACTTAATAGAGAGCAATTTTTTAATGTGTGTTGTTCATTTTCGGAAAAATCGGCCATTGAATTTCCTGGCTATTTCCCATTTAAGGGGGCAGCTCTAATCACCCACAGAGCACCTTAACACGCACTCTGTAATTTTCAAATTTTCTAAAACCATAAGCTCTTCGCTGAATTAGTTTCATTTTACGATGACACCCTTCTGTGATTCC